>CACZSP010000042.1 GCA_902783905.1 uncultured Ruminococcus sp. | reverse complement strand
GCTTTACGGCAGAGATCATACAGTTTTTTTCCGTCCTCGCCGTATCTCCGGGTCATTTCGCCGCGGATTTTCGTGTCGGCGTCCGAAACGGTAAACCGGGACACGGTATCGAAATCCGTCAGCGTAAACAGGCGGAACCAGAGAAAGAAATTATCGCCGAAAAAAGAAGTTACAAAACTTTTATCGGAAGAATCGGGGTCCTGAGCGTGGCTGAAAAGACTTGGAGAATACTTGAAAAACTGTTTGTATCCTTCGCTTCCGATAAGGGTGAAACGGCAGAAGGCGCACCCGCCGTTTATAAAATTCCGCAAAAAGTCACTTTGCTGAAATCTGTTGTTCTGGAGCGCCCCGATGACCCATAAATAAGCAACCAGATCGCTCGCGATCTTCACGGGGTCGTCTTCGTGCGGAAGCACGTAGCGCCTCGCGTCTTCTTCCGCGAACCCTCCGGGCAGAGACATCCATACCGTATCGATACAGTCTCTCAAAGGGCCTAAGAAATACTTTCTCAGGAAGGTTGCGGCGTCCGGAACTCCCGTACAGAAGAACAGCTGACGAAAAAAGTGATAGTTATCCATAACGAGTATCATACTGTCGCGGATTTTTATTTTTGCTTCCTCTTCATACAGCGGCTTTTCGTCGAAGAGTTTTTCGAGTTCTTCGAGAAGAGCGCTTTTTTCGTCGTTGCTCATCGGCTCCGGAAGGCCGGCGCGCGCTTCTTCGGTAAACAGCGGAACGTCGGATAATACGGGGAAGGGATCGTTTTTTTCGGTTTCAACCGAAACAGAGCCGGAACCGGCGACAGAATCCTGTTCCGTTTCTTTATCGGTGAGTTCCGAAGTGACGGTGACGTTTTCTTCGGAACGGACGGTGTCCGGTATGAGTGATTCTCCGGCTTCTTTCGGTTCGACGAAGGAATCGTGAACGCACCCGGTTGCGGGAGCAAGAACGCAGAACAGCGACAGAAGCAGAGCGACCGCGCGTTTTATGTGTATCACTCCCTTCGTTTTTGTTTTTTGTAATAAATAATTATATCATAACAACAGGTTTTTGTCTATAAAAAAGATGTAAGGCGTCCGTTCAAAATATTAAAAAAATATTTCAAAGTTGTGAAAATTGTGTTGACTTTATTAACAAAATGTGTTATAATCTTGTCACTGAAGCCGAAATATGAACTAAAAATGTCCAAAAGAGGAGCAAATTATGAATATTACGAGATGCCCTGCCGGCCATTTTTACGACAGGGACGAATACGACCGGTGCCCGCACTGCGACGGAAGGACGGAGGAAAAAAAGAGTCCGCGCAAACCGGAGCAGCCGGCCGCCGGTCAGGAGAAAAAGCCGAAAAGGATATCGGTGATGGCTGTGTTCGGAAGGAAAAAAGCCGCGACGCCGGAGGGCGTCCGGGAGTACGAATGCGAACCCACCGAAATGATGAGCAAAGAGGAACTCGACAAACTATTCGGAGCGGCGTCCTCCGGGAAAAGCTCCGGGCCGAACGTGCTGACGGCGCCGGAAGCGGTTTCGGAAAAACCGGCGGAGGAAGCGGTACCGGCGGCGCCGTCTTCGCCGGAAAAGAAGGAGAAAACGTCGGGAAACGTGCCGGCGTGGGCGGAAAAGACTCCGCTCGTACCGTCGGAAACCGTACTGCTTTACTCGGTTCCTTCGGCGGCGGGTCGCAACGATCCTCCCGTCGGATGGCTGACAGGGATCAGCGGACCCTACTGGGGACGGAGCTTTCCGGTCCATTCGGGCGGCAACTCGGTGGGAAGATCCCGAAACAACGATATCGTTTTATCCGATGATGACCGTGTCTCGCGGGATAAACACGCGCGGGTCGTTTACGAGCCGCGGGACAGGTTGTTTTATATCGAATCGGGAGAGGGCAAAGGTCTCGCCTATCTTAACGGCGAGAATATCCTGCACCTGACGCCCCTTTCCGCGTTCGACGTTATCGAGATCGGAGGTGGTAGCTACGTATTCACGCCTCTTTGCGGAAGCAGTTTCACGTGGGAGGATCATCCCGGTGACGCTGCCGGAATAAAATGAGGGCGTGAGAAGATGTCTCTACTGCTTTTCGGAATACTCCGGGGTCTTCGGAGTCTGTCCGGTATGCGGAAACTCACCGGGCTGTCTTCCGCTTGCCGACTGTCACCTGAGACCCGGTGTCGTCCTGAAAAGCAGGTATCTTATCGGACGGGCGGCGGGCGCCGGAGGATTCGGTATAACGTACCGTTCTTTTGATCTCTTTCTGAAAAGAACGGTGGCGGTCAAGGAATTCTTTCCGCGCCGTTTCGCAAAAAGAGACGGAACCTGCGGCGTATCGGCTGCCGGCGACCGCTGTCTGTCTGATTTCGTTTCCGGAAGGGAACGTTTTCTTAAAGAAGCAAAATTCATGTCCGCTTTCGGAGAATGCAGACAAATTCCGTCCGTCAGCGATTTTTTCGAAGAAAACGGAACGTCATATATAGTTATGGAGCTGCTCCGCGGCAAGCCGGTTTCGGTGTGCGCCGAAAACGGGGTATGCGCGCAGGACGTCGCTCTTTACGCTGTCAGGGAATGCGCGACGGCCGTTCTTGCGCTTCACAAAAAAGGGTTCGTTCACCGAGACGTGGCGCCCGACAACATCTTCCTCTGCACGGAGGGAGAACAGACGGGAGTCCGCCTTCTCGATTTCGGAGCGGTCGTTAAAAGCGGCAGACGGCTTTCGCGCAGTGAAATAGTCGTAAAACCGGGTTATTCTCCGCCGGAGCAGTATTCCGAAGGATGCGCGGCGCCCGCGGGCGACGTTTATTCGCTGGGGGCGTCGCTTTACGCGCTCCTGACCGGAAAACGCCCGGTACCCGCCGACGAAAGGATCGCCGGTACGATGATGCCGACGCCGGCGGATCTCGGGATCAGGATCCCCGAAAGGATACGCAGCGTAATCAACAGATCGATGAATATCGACAGCAATAAAAGGTTCCGGGACGCCGGAAAGTTTCTGGAAGCGCTTGATCCGGCTGCCGGGCGGGTCAGTTCGGCTGCCGAGACGGCGGTGGCGCGCACCCCTCCCGATCAGGGAGACACCCCGAGAATATACGTTCTTTCCGGCGGAACGGTTACAGGCACTCCGAGCACGACCACCGAAAGACTGCTCCCGGGAACGCTGCTGAGAGGGAGGTTTTCCGTGGGTCTCGGATTCATCCGGACCGGTGCCCTGGGCGTATACGAGGGCGAGGACAGACTGCTTTCAAAGCCGGTCCGGATATGCGAGTTTTTCCCCGACAGGATCGCCAGAAGGGATTCGGACGGGCTCAGTGCGGACTGCATCGGCTGCCAGGACGTTATGCGTGCGGGGATCGACGGCTTCAGTTTTTACGCGTCCAAGCTGATAAGACTGTCCGGCACTCCGGGCATCGGGTACTATTCCGACCTGTTTGAAGAAAATGGCACGGCATATCTTATCTGCGAATCGGATGACGGCGTGAATCTGCGCAGATACTGCGCGACGGTCAGAAAAAGAAAGATGAGGCCGAGCGAGGCGCTGGAGTTGCTCAGACCCGCCGTGGTTGCCGCGGAGGAACTGGCGAAAAAGGGAATGATACACAAAAACATAACTCCTGATACCGTATTCATTGACAGATACGGCAACTGCCGGCTGCGGTACTTCGCCGATCTGTGTTTTCCCGAGCTTCCGTTCGAGGGATACCGCTCGTTCCGCTCCGACAGACGGTACAGCGCCCCGGAGATAATTACCGGAAACCGCCGCGGAAGCGCCGCGTCGGATCTGTATTCTCTGTCGGCGTGCGCATATTTCCTGATTTCGGGAAAGGATCCTCCCGATTCCGGGGCGAGACTGTCCCGGAAGATATCGGGATATTCGGATGCTTTTCCCGTCCCGCGGAGATACTCAAACAGGGCGGATGCTTTCTCCGCCATCGAGATCTGCAGGGGGCTCAACGTTTCCCCGCAAGAAAGAGAGGGGGCGGATCTGCTCCGCCGCTGGCAGAAGTCATGACAGTAACCGTATACGGAAAGGACAGAGAGTATTACGAAAAGCTGTCTATCGCCGGATCGCGGTCTTTTCCGGGAAAAATCGAATTCGAGTGCCTCGAAAAAAAGTCGGATCCTCCTTCCGGGGATCTGATACTGACGGATACCGAGTGTCCTCCCGAAGGAGACGAATGGATATCCGAACCGGACGGAGAGCTCGTCAGATATCCGGGCCAGAAATCCGAAAGGACAGTCTGCAAATACAGAGGCACCGACGAGATAATCCGCGATATAATCGGGCTTTTTTCAGCTTTGCACGGCGGCGCGCGCGGTGCCGCACCCGGCAGGGCGAGGATCGTCTGCTTCACGTCTCCCGAGGGAGGAAGCGGCGTGTCCTCGGTAGCCGCGGCTTACGCCTTTCGCGAAGCTTCTGCCGGGCAAAGATGCTTTTTTCTCTCGCTGGACGGCTTCCCCGGCGCATTGTTCGCTTCCCCGGACGGACCGGATCTTTCCGACGCCGTTTTCGCGCTTTCAAGCAGAACAAACAGAAATTACCGTACGGTTTCGGGACTTTTCTGCCGGGATCGCAGCGGAGTTTCCTTTATTTCTCCTCCCCGCAGGGCGGAGGATATGTCGGCGTTAACGCCGGATATTCTTTCCGAGCTCGTCGGACTGATCGCCGAAAGCGGCGATTTCGACTGCGTGGTAATCGACGCGTTTTTCGTGTTCGGCGGGTGCGGCGAGCGTGCCGTCCGCATTTCGGACGCCGTTTGCGCGGTATGCGCGGGGGATAAGCTCCGGGCGGGAAAGATCACGGCTTTTCTTGACTGGTCGCGGAGAACTCTCGATTCCGGAGTGCGCCTGATAATGAATTTCTGGAGCGAATCCCGATCCAGCCTTCCGGAAGGATCGAGCCCCTCGGTAAAAATCCCGGATCTCGGGGAATGCGACGGAAGAGCTCTCGTCAGGGGAATTTGCTCCGTCCTCGGGTCAGCGGAGGAATTTCGGTGAAGGATCTGACAAAGGCGGCGAACGTCATCCGGGACGCGCTCTGCTCCGATCCCGAGGCCGCCGGAACCGACGACGCCGGGCTCGAGATGCTAATTTGGAAAAAAATAACCGAAAGTGCGGATTTTGAGGACCTGCCGGTCGGGGAAAGAATATCCGTTGCTTCGGGGATTTTCAGTTCGATGCGCGGTTACGACGTACTCGACGACATTATGCGCGATCCCTCGGTGACCGAAATAATGGTCAACGGACACTCTTTGATCTTTATCGAACGCGGCGGAAGAGTCGAAAAGCTGCCCGTATCGTTCGAAAGCGAGAAAAAACTCGAGGACGTGATTCAGAGGATCGTCGGACAGGCGGGAAGGGAAGTAAACCGGGCGAACCCTATCGTCGACACCCGCCTTCCCGACGGTTCCCGGGTCAGCGTCGTTCTTCCTCCGGTTTCGCTCAGCGGCCCGCAGGTAACGATCAGACGATTCCCGAAAGAGCCGATGACCTTCGAGCGGCTGATCTCGTTCGGATCGGTGACGGAGGAGATAGTCGAAAAGCTGCGTATGCTCGTAGTCGCCGGGTACAACATATTCATCAGCGGCGGGACCGGATCCGGTAAAACGAGTTTTCTCAACGCCCTTTCAGGTTTTATTCCTCCGAAGGAGAGGATCGTCACCGTCGAAGACTCGGCGGAACTGAAAATCGAAGGTATAGAAAACCTTGTCCGTCTTGAAACCCGTAACGCGAACAGTTCGGGGAGCGGCGGGATCGGTATGAGAAGTCTGATCCGCGCCTCTCTGCGGATGCGCCCGGAAAGGATAATCGTGGGTGAGGTCAGAGGGCCGGAAGCGCTCGATATGCTTCAGGCGATGAACACCGGTCACGACGGTTCGATTTCTACCGGACACGCCAATTCGTCCGCCGATATGCTGACGCGCCTTGAAACCATGGTTCTGGAGGCTTCACCCGGATTGCCGCTCGGCGCGGTACGGCATCAGATTGCTTCTGCGATCGACGTGCTTATACATCTCGCGAGAATGAGGGACGGCTCGAGAAAGCTTGTCGAGATCTCCGAGGTGACGGGATGCGTCGGAAACGAAATAAAGCTGAACAGGCTGTATTATTTCAGGGAGGATCCCGATTCCCCGAAGGAGAGTGTCGGAGGCGAGTTCGTCAGAACGGAGAATCCGTTCGTGCAGACCGGAAAACTCGAAAAAGCCGGGATCACCGGGAGGATATGAAAAATGGCGGTTGATTATAAAACGTACGTCCTTTCTCCCGCCGAGACGGCGGTATGCGCTCTCGCCGGAGCCGCCGCCGCGGGAGCCGGGGCGCAGATACTGTTCGGGTACGCGGCCGTTTCGCTTGTTTCGGCGGTTGCGGCGGTACCGGCTGCTATAGCGGCGGGAAGGAATATACTGAAAAAACGCAGACTGCGCAAACTTCTTATGCAGTTCAGGGATATGCTCGACGCAATGAAAGCGTCCGTTTCGAGCGGAAGAAACCTTTACGGAGCCGTCAGCGACTGTATAAGAGACACCGAATCACTTCACGGAAAAAACGGAATGATCGTTTCGGAACTGAAGCAGATAAGCGACGGGATGAGAAACGGAGCCGACCCGGGGGATCTGTTCCGCGACCTTGCCGAGCGAAGCGGTCTCGAAGACGTGGCAGATTTTGCGGGAATTCTCGGCGTGACGGCGAAAACCGGCGGAGATATACGCAGAACGGTTTCCGAATGCCGCGACGTTATATGCGCGAAGATCAGGACGGAGGCAGCCATCAGGGCGACGGTGGCGTCCAACAAAAACGAGCTTTACGTTATGTCGCTGATGCCCTTCGCGGTCAGCGCCGTTCTGAAAGCCGGAGGCACTCCGACAGCGGACGGGGCGTCGGGTCTTGCGTTCAGGGTCGCGGCGGTGGCAATCTACCTGTCCGCTTTTGCCGTCGGGATGAAGATAACCGACGTAAAGGTGTGAAAAGATGAAGATAAGCGTATCGCTCGCGGTCAACTTAATCGGATGCACGCTGCTGACGGCGTGGATCCTGGCTACTGCGGCGGGTTCGCGCAGGTTTGCGGATCTGCTGCGGGCGTATCCCGGTAAAGCGGCGGATCAGGCGTTCCTTCCCGCGGGTTATCTGATAATGGCGGCGGCGTCCGGGCTCAGACCGGAGAGGATAATATCCGAAAGACTTCCGGATGACGTGCGGGGCGAGGAAAGAGAGTTTGCCGCGCACAGGATAATGGCGCTGGGAGTTTCCGCTTTTATCTCTCTTCTGGGAGTGTCCTTCGTTATTGCCGCGTCAACCGGGAGTCCGGTTATCCCGGCTGCGGGATTCTGCTTTTCCGCGGTCGCGGCAGTCGGCCCGTTTTATTCGGAAAAAAGGCGCGCCGCCCTGAAGAGCAGAGACGTCGCTCTTGCAATGCCGGCAGCGGTTTCAAAGATCTATATGCTGATCAGCGCCGGACTGACGCTGACCGACGCCTGGCGTACCGCCTCCGAAAGCGTCCCGGGAATACTCGGCGAGGAAATGAGAAGGACTTCGGAAATGATTGCGAACGGCGATTCCTGCGAAGAGGCGTTTTCGTCTTTCGCGGACAGATGCTGCGAGAACAGCGCGCGAAGATTTTCGTGGCTGGTGATTCAGAACCTGAAAAAAGGAGACGGAGAACTATGCCCGTCCCTCGGATATCTGAGTACGGAAATATGGGACGAAAGACTCGGAAGAGCCGAAAAAGCCGGAAGGAACGCCTCGGGTGCGCTTCTTGTTCCGCTGCTTATGATGTTCGGCGGTATAATACTCATGGTCGCCGGACCGCTTCTCGCATCTTTCGGGTAATTCGGGTGAAAAGAAAAAAGGAGAGAACAGATGACAGGTTTATTATCCGGATTGATTTACCGGTTCTTCAACGGAGCGTTTTTCCGAAAAAGGGGGAACGGGGATCTAATTCGAGACGATAGGGGTGAGACGAATATCATAGCGATCGTGCTGATAATTATTGTCGTGATAGCGGTTGCTGCGATATTCAGGGAAAAGATTTTCGATCTGATCGGACGCCTCTTTACGAAAGTCGACAGCGGTGTTGAGGATTTCTGAACAAAGACTCCGCGGAGCGGCGCAGATAGTTGAAATGACGATAGTCCTTCCTGTCTGTTTTATCGTGCTTTTCCTGATAACGGCCAGGATCGTCTGCTTCATAGACGAAGCCGCCATCGGGGCGCTTGCCTGCGGATATGCAAAAGAGGCGGCGTACGAGTATACTTTTCCGGGGTATTCCGCCTTTTTTATAGGGAATGACGGAAGCCACGATTTTCACCCGCGGGCCGACATAATGACGATTACGTCGGCTTACGGGGAAAAAAGGCCGTACCGGTATATCGTCGGAGGCAAAGCCCGCGAAACCGCGGCAAGGGCGGAGGCGCTTCTCGCGGAAGACGTCAGGAAAAAAACTCTGATCGCCGGAAAAAACGCGGAGGCGGAAATACGAACCGAAAGGACTCTTAACGGAATCGCCGTGATTGCGAGCGTAAAATGGTCCGTTCTGCCAGATACCTTCACGGGAGGAGTATTCGGCAGAAAAATAACCGTTCGCGCTTCGTCCGCCGACGCGGCGGAAACGGTCAGGACTACCGATCTCGTCACCGACGCTCTCACTTTTATGAGGAAAAAAGCGTCCGAAAACGGAAAAAATCTCGGTGAGTCGATCCGCGGTTTTCTTTCGTCCTTGAAGGGAAAAGCGGGATGAGACGGAGAAAAAGAAGGAGTCCGGCGGGATCGGTAAGCGTATTCACGGCACTGATCCTTCTCCCGATGATCACGCTGGGAGGGGTTGCCTCCGACGCGGCGAAAATCTATGCCGCGGAAACGGCGGTGTCGGGAGCCGCCGATCTTGCGCTGAACGCCGTGCTTTCGGAATACGACAAGGCCCTTGCTTCGACGTACGGCCTTTACGCGTGTTCGGCGGGCATAAATTCCCTGTCCGATGCCGGTGAAGAGTATTTTCGCAATTCGCTGACGTCATCCGGCATCTTCGACGCGGGAGACGGGTATACGAGAAGCATAATCAACAGGCTGTTCGGCGCGTTCGGAGGTTTTTCGGAGGCGACCGACGGAATCGTGAGAATGACTCCGGCAGGCTATTCGGTAACGTCGGATTCCGCGTCTTCGCTCGGCAACCCAGTGGTTCTCGAACGCCAGGTGATCGACTTTATGAAATACAGGGCACCCCTTCTTGGCGGCATCTATATCGGGGAGAAGGCCGGACTGTTCAGCGGTCTGTCAGGCAGTTCCGAGGCGGTATCGCGAAAGCTGAAATACGACAACAGTCTGTCCGGGCTGCAGACTGCCCTGGACCGGCTTTGCGACGCGCTCGACGCCTGTTTCGAACGTTATTCAGATTCATATTTCCGCGACGGCGCAGCCGGTGCATTCGAGGCGTTACTGTGGGCGAAAAGCGCCGTCGACGGATGTGTTTCGGATCTGATAACGTCATTTTCGGCCGAAAAGGCGGTGTCGATTCCCGCCTCCGGAGACGGTCCCGATACCGAAGGGCAGAAAGCGGCGGATATACTGGCGGACGCTGAGGCAAACGGAGTATTACGCGGTTTTGTTGACGAACTGATTGCGGCGGACCCGGATGCGAATCCGTACGCTTACGCCGTTTCCGCCGCGTCGGCGCCCGGAGAGTATGCCCTTGCAAACCGCGCGGCCGTGTCGATCCGTTCGCGGGAATCCGCCGGCGGGGAACTGATCCGGGCAGCAGAAAAATGGCTCGGACGGGCGGAGCGGATCGAAGAAAAGACCCGTTCCGCCTGCGGTTCGGTCCGGGACGACGTCGTCTCGAGGCTGATTCCTGTAAGGAAATTCGCCGAAAGAGTCCGCCTCGACGCGGTGGATCTGTCAAGCGCGTATTACGAGGTATCCGAGGCGGCCGACGAACTTGCCGCGGCTTACACGAACGTTTCTGCCGAAAGAGAAAAATTAAGGCGTGCGGTCGAAAGGCTGGAAGACGGACCGGTAAAACAGAGCCTGGAGGAAGAGCTTTCAAAATTCGTTCCGGAAGCCGACGGGGAGGCGCTTAAAAAACTTAAGGATGAGGCCGGAGCATCCGCCTCGGCTGCGGAAGCGATCGGCACGTTCATCCAGCGCGCGGAGGCGGGCGGCTTTTCTCTCTCCGACAACGGAGAACCCGGGAAGAAAGAAATCTCGCAGCTGTTCTCCGCGGCCGAGAAAGCCGCGGAGGGAGCAGGAACTCTTTCGGGAGACGGACTCGTCCTTCCGGAAGACCTTGCTTCCGCCTTCCTGATCAGCGAAGGGTACGCGAGAAACGATCCGGTTCTCGGCGGGTTTATTTCTTCGGTTTATTCTTCGAGGAGCGTTCCGGGCGACGCTGAAGCCCGGGCGCTGAAGGACGGGCTCGTTTCTTACGCCGTCGGCTTCGGCGGGGATGACGGAGAAGACGGACCGCCGCTCAGAATGAGCGAAGCGGACGCTACCGGCTGTTTCCGGCTGATCAATCTGTACGCGTCGACGGCGGGTATCGTCGAAAAGACTCCCGGATTATCGGCTGATCTGTCGGGAGGTAGCGGCGAGGAAATAACCGAAAGCGCCTCCGACGGTCTGGGATCGGCGGGAGGATTTCTTTCGTCGCTTGCGTCTTTTGCGGAGTCGGCGGCAAGCGGGTTGGCCGTTTCTGCATATATCACCGATATGTTCAGCTGCAGGACCGACGGCATCGACGGCAAATCGCGGCTCAATACTCTCGGTTCCCAGGTTGCGGGAGGAGTGTTCGACGGGTGCGAATGCGAATACATACTGTTCGGACAGGACAGGATGGCGGACAATCTTGCCGCGGCTTATGCTTCGATATTCGCCCTGCGCTTCGTCCTGAACACAATTTTCGCCCTGACCGACCCCGGGCTCCGCGAATCGGCGCTTGCGGTGGCGACGTCGATTGCCGGATGGAGCGGGTTCGGCGTTCCCGTCGTTCAGAATCTTCTGCTCGTCTGTCTTTCCGTCGCCGAATCGCTGAACGATATGAGACGCCTGAAGTCGGGTGCATCGGTCGTCGTCTACAAAAGCCCGGATTACTGGAAGATGAGTCCGGAAGGGCTGCTTAACACGATCGGTTCCGCTGCCTCGGGCGAGAACGGGAATTCGGAGAGCGACAAAACTCCCGCCGCGTTGTCCTACCGGGAATATATCGGACTGTTTATGATCATCATTTATCCGTTCAACAGAATCAATATGCTTTCAAGATGCTCCAAACTTATACAGGTGAACATGTCGGCGGTTTCACCCGGGTTTGTCATCACGTCGAAGCCGACGGTGGTCGAATGCAGCGCTTCGGTAAGCGTCGTAACGGTTTTCCGCGGGTTTGGAGAATCGAATGACGGTTCTTCGGGGAAGACCGTAACATGCAGAAGAATAGCCGGTTACTGAGAACGTGCGGGGGCGGACGCATGAGAGGATCGTTTTCGATCGAAGCGTCGATCGTCCTGATTTCGGTATTTGCCGTTTTTACGTCGTTTACCGCCTATATCCGGACCGTCCGGGCAGAAAGCATAATCAGGTCCGCGCTGGATATGACCGCCGTGGAAATATCCACTCTCTGTTATCCGGCGTCCCGTATCTGCGAGGAAATATCCGCGGCGGGCAAAGAAGGTTACGACGGCGAGGAGAAAAGCGGATTTCTGAAATACGCGGGAGAGATTGCTTCGGCGGTCGGGACCGGTGCGGATATTCCTTCCGCCGAAGGACTGATCGGTGAAGTTCGTGAAAGAATCGGCTCGTTGCGCGACGGAGGCGGATCCTTCCAGGGGATTTCCGGGGATCTTTCCTCCATGTCCGGCGACTCGGACGGAAACGTTCTTTCGGTCATCGCCGGCGCGGTTCTTTCCGACGTTTCCATGGATCTCGCCGGAAGACTGATCGCCGCTCCGCTCTGCCGGATTCTCATACCGAAGTATATCGCGGGCGACGACAGCGACCGTCTGCTCGAACAGCTGGGAGTGAAGGGCGGACTGGACGGACTCGATTTTTCGCTGTCCTGCGTTCTGTTCAACGGTTCGGATATAACCGTCGCCGCCGTTTACGAGATCGAACCCGTCGGGGTGTTTCCGCTTTTTCCTTCGAGAAAGATTGTCTGCCGGGCGCAGACCGCCGCCTGGGTGCCGGATTCGCTGCTTGACCGACCGGACGGCAGTATCTGGAAGCTCGACAGCTACCGCAGGGGAAAGGCGATAGTCAGACTGATAAAGTCGGAGCGCCCGGGGGAAGCGGTTAAGGGCGGACACGGCTTTTCTCTTTACGATAAATCCGGAGGGGTGTATACGAACGTTTCATCGATCAACCCCTTCTCGGCGTATTATTCGGATTATTCCGGTAAAGAGGACGCCGTAACCGACCCGTCGGAGTATACGCTGAAGACCGCGTCTCTTGCGAAAGAGATCGGAAGCCGGGCGGCTTCCTTTTCAAAAAGCTTTGCAAAACTGAAGAACGGAACTTCTCTCGAACTTGAAAACGGAGGCAGCGTTGCGGCCGAAAAAAGCGGGGCGCGCCTGGAAATGATAATCGTTTTTCCGGAAGAAGCAGGCGTTTATGCGGACGAGATAAAAAGGATCGCAGACGCCGCCGGAGCAAAACGCGGAATACGGATATCGGCGCTGTATATCCAGAGAGCGCTGTTTTCGGACGAAAAAAAGGAGTAAACGATGCCGGATTATCTCGGATACGCGGCTGTGTCGGGTGCGGGGGCGATCGGTCTGAGCGTTTTTCTGCTTACCGGCAGAGCCGCCGGAACACGGCCTTCGCCGACAAGGATTATCTCCGGAGCCGCGGTGTTCTGCGCCGTTACGGCTCTGTCCGTTTTCGTTTTATCCCGCGGTTGCGACATCGGCGAGACCGTTTGCGGGACGGCGCTTTTCTGGCTCCTGCTCGTCTGTGCCGATACCGACGTAAGAACGGGGACCATTCCGGTGCCGGCATGCCTGCTTATCGCCGCCGTTTTTCCCGTAAGGATTGTTTTTTACCTTGCGGAAGGAGGTGCTGCGGGAGCGGTTTTCGATCATGTTTTCGGCGGTCTCGCAGCACTTGCAGTGTCGGGAGTTTCGGGTGCGGTAATCCGCGGAGGCATAGGGAAGGGAGATATTGTACTGATGACCGTTTACGGACTTTCCGCCGGTTTTTCCGGATCGGTCGGGGCTCTTATAATCAGTTTTGCACTGACCGTCCTTGCCGGACTGTTCGTGCTTGTTTCAAAAAAAGGGAATCTGAAATCGTCGCTCCCGTTTGCGCCGTTCCTTTTTGCGGGCCACACCGCTGCCTTCGGGATAGTATCCTTTGTTACGGTGATTAAATGAAATTATCCGGGATTTCCTTTTCCGGCATAGCGGAAAGAATCTTCACTCCGGTGAGGATCCGGGTGTGCGCGATTTGCATCGCAGCCTTTTTCTGTCTGATCGGATGGCCGGCGGCGCTGATGCGGTGCGGAAAAGAGGAGAGAAAATCGTCCGACCTGATCAAAGAAGCGGACGAATTATTCGGGAAAGAAATATATACGTCGGCAGCCCAATGCTACGGAGAGTCGTTCCGCGTTTCAGGGGATCTCTATCCGCTTCTGCGGGAGGCGGAGTGCTACCGCCTGATCAACGACAGGCGTGCATTTATCGAGACCGCCGGAACGGCGATTTTGCTTTTTCCCTCCGAACCGGGCGGTTATACCGCGCTTGCCGGTTATTATCTTGATTCCGCGATGTACGGCGAGGCAAAGTCGGTCTGCGATTCGGCTGCGTCGAACGGTGTCAGCGCTCCGGCTCTTGAAGATATCCGCTACCGTACGGAACACAAGATCATCAGAAGATACGTTTCAGCCGACGGTTTTCTCGGATGGCACGAAACCGGCGGCAGGGGGTATGCGGTTATCCGCAGAGGCGATCTGTACGGGCTGATGGGAGCCGACGGAAAGATCCTTCTAAAATGTGAATACGAATGGCTCGGGATGTACGACCCGGAAACCGGAACGATTCCCGCGCTTGACGGAGGAATAGCGGTCTATCTGGATACTTCCGGAAGGAGAAAACTCGTTCCCGACGGCAGCGTGCTTTCAGCCGGGTGTTTCTCCGGTGGACTGGCTCCGGTGCGGACGGAAGAGGGGTATCGGTATATCGACGGGAAGACTTCCTTCGTTTCCGACTGTTACGATTTTGCCGGAGCTTTCAGCCAGGGTGCCGCCGCCGTTGAAAAGGACGGGAAATGGGCGCTTGTCGATCTCTCTTTCCGAAGTCTGACAGGCTTCGTTTACGACGAAATAAAAACCGACGCCTACGGTTTTGCCGTTTGCTACGGAAGGGCCGTCGCCTGCCGCGGCGGGCTGTATTATATCCTCGACGCAGCCGGAAGAGAGGTGTCGCAGGGGTTCGAAGACGCCCTTCTTCCCGCGTCGGCGGACGGAGCGATCGCCGTAAAGACGCAAGGCAAGTGGGGCTTTGCCGACAGAAACGGAAAAACGGTGAGCGCTCCGGAGTACGATTCTGCCGGCTCCTACAGCTGCGGGATGGCGCCGGTCATGTCGGAGGGCGAGTGGTTTTTCATTGATTCCGACGGAAAAAGAGCAGACGGAACGTCATACGGCAGCGCCGGCTCCTTCGGACCCGGAGGTATCGCATTCGTTACCTGGTCCGGGGTTCCCTGCCTTGCCGCCGTCGCGTGCATGAATTAGGTATATCGGGTATAAAAAGTGAAAAGGGATAACTTTTCTATAAAAACACTTGACGGGATCTCTTATTTGCAATATACTTTTAATGAGCATCCCGCTGACGGCGTCGGGCTCCGCATGCTGACGCGCGCGAGGATACCGGGGATCCTTCCGGCATCGGTTTGGAAGTACGGAGACGAGGAATCGGTCAGATTTTCAATCGGCGCGAGAATACCTCTTTCCGAAGCGGTGAACAGGACGGTTCCGGGCCTTTTGCGCGGGGTTGTGACGGGAATCTGCGACGCTGTAGTTTCGGCGTCGGGATATATGCTCGATCCCGCCTGGGTGCGTTTTGAAGATGATCTGATCTTCTGCGATCCGTCCGACGGAAGCGCAGAGCTTCTCTGCATACCCGAACCTGACGGCAGGGGCTGTGACTGGAGAAGCGCGGTCGGCAGGATTTGTCTTTCTCCTCCCGCAGGCGCCGACGTAAACGAACTGGGGCTTGCAGCGGCGGTGACCGAGATCCTTGAAAGGATCCCGGATATCGGGGCGCAGGAGATTCGAAGGATAGCGGACGGCTTCTGCTTTGCCGGATCGGCGGAGGAACCGCTCGAGCTCCCGGTCCCCGTGCAGAAAAGGCCGGTTCTCAGAACGGGCTCGGGCAAAACCGTCAGGATAGATTCGACTCCTTTCAGCATCGGAAGAGACAAAGGGTGCGCTCTGCGGTTCGATTCCGCCGACGTAAGCCGGCGTCACGCCGAGATCCTGTTTTGCGGAGGATGCTGTTTTATTCGCGATCTTTCGTCAAAAAACGGGACGAGAGTCAACGGAATAAAACCCGAAAAGGGATTCCGGCGTCTTGAACACGGAGACGTTATCGCCTTTGCCGGAGAAACCGCGGTATTTTTGAAAAGGGAATGACAGGGAAATGAAAGAGACCGGACTTGACCCGCGGCTTCTTGCCGCCGCGTCGCTGGGAAGAAACGGAAAAGTGTTTGCCGATATCGGAACGGATCACGCATATCTGCCGGTATATCTTGTGGAATCCGGGCGGTCCCCGCGCGGAACGGCAAGCGATATTGCCCGCGGTCCCTGCGAAAGAGCGGAGAGAACGGTAAAGACCGCGGGGCTTTCCGACCGAATCGCCGTGCGCCGGCGTCCCGGACTTGACGGCGTCGAGGATACCGGCGCAGAAGATATTTACGTGCTCGGAATGGGCGGTGAGATGATCGCCGGAATAATCGGCGGCAGCGAATATCCGAAAACCGCCGGGATAAGGCTGATAATGCAGCCAATGACGAAGCAGCCCGAACTCAGGTCTTTCCTGCTTTCGGGAGGGTACCGGATAGCAGACGAGACGCTCGTCAGGTCTTCGGGCCGGATATACCAGCTGATCTGCGCCGAATACGACGGAATCGCGCGGGAATGGACCGATACCGAACTCGTTCTCGGAAAGATAAACGCCGAAAAAGGAGGAGAACTCTTTTACGATTTTGCAGCTGCGACGTGCAGACGCTGCGAAAGAATTGTGAGAGGTCTTGTTGCCGGAGGCCGTGAGTGCGGAAAAGAAGCGTCGATCCTTAAAGAATTGCGCGTTATTATCCGGAAATCCCGGGAATAATCGGTACGCTCTTGATTTTTTCTTAAAAAAGTATTATAATACTTAAGGCAATACCGCACAATTCGACGCGCACATCTAGCCGGCTGATTTTCCGTCTGTTTCCGCGTCGAAATCAGG
>CACZSP010000041.1 GCA_902783905.1 uncultured Ruminococcus sp. | reverse complement strand
TTTTATCGCCGAGTTCCATTCTTCGTCAGTTGTCTTTGTCGAACAGATCGCCGATCAGACGCCCAAAAGTCGTTTTTTCCCTTGCGCGGGAGGGAGTATCGTCTTTTTCCGCGGATCTGAGCTTCTTTTGGAGAATTATAGTTTCGGCCGTCAGATCAAGCAGCTGACGTCTGATCTTGTCATTCTCCGCGAATATTTTTTCGGCCTGTCCGGCTTTCTTCTCAAGTTCCTCTCTGCACTGTTTCAGTTCGGTTTCGAGAGAGGCTATCCTCTCCTGAAGAGCGGCGGCATCGTGCTCGGCAATTGATTTAGACAAAGCGCACTTCGCTTTTTCGGACTCAACCGAAGCCAGCAGCTGCTTTTCGGTTTCTTTATTCTTTTCGACGGTCTTTTTCAGCTCTTCAATCGCAGAACGTAATTTGGACAGCTCCGCCGCGTGTCTTGCGTCGGATAGTTCGATATATCTGTTCACGTCTTTACGTCTGTATCCGCGGAATGAGATTCCGAAACCGTTGATATTTTTTGAAGAGGACATTGTAATACCTCCGAAAATGGGAATTGACATTATGAGAGGAATCGTGCTATAATTTACAGGGGTTCGCGGAACAGCGATCCTGTAAATTAGCAACGGAGACCCTGAAAATGAAAGAACTGAAAGAAAAAATCGAAAAAAACGCGACTATTCTCCCGGGCGGTGTAGTTATTGTCTCGGGATTTCTCAATCACAGAATGGATATCCCGCTCATAGACAGGATAGGAAAGGAATTTTACGATATTTTCAAAGACGTCGATCCGACGCTGATCCTTACGGTCGAGGCGTCCGGAATAGGTATCGCCTGCCTGACGGCAAGATATTTCGGTGTGGACGTTCTCTTTGCAAAAAAAACGCAGTCTTCAAACATATCGAGAACGACCTATTCCGCTCCGGTTCGTTCATTTACAAAAGGAACGGTAACCGACGTCAGAGTCGACAAACGTTATCTCGGCAAAAACGACAGGGTGCTGATAATAGACGATTTTCTTGCCGACGGCGAAGCTTCCGCGGGACTGATAGATATCTGCAGGCAGGCAGGCGCGGAAGTGGTCGGAGTCGGTATATGCATTGAAAAAGGGTTCCAACCGGGCGGAAAAAAGCTTCGGGAAGCAGGAATTAACCTTCACTCGCTGGCAATCCTCGATCTTGACGGCGACGGAAATATAACGGTCAGGGATTGATTTCGATAAAAACCAGTTCTCTCGGATTGCCGATCCTCGGCACGGGCGCGTTGTTGGCAAGCCCGCGGCTGACTACAAGCCTTCCGTCGTGCACACCCTGAGCGTATTTCGGGAAGAAAGTCTGATCCGGTGCAAAAACGGGGATGCCGAAAAATCTCCACTGCCCTCCGTGAGCGTGTCCCGAAAGACAAAGATCGATGTTCAGCTGTTTAATGTATCTCGGATAGTATTCGGGATGGTGACAAAGAAGAATTTTAGGAATTGACAAACCGGCAAAAGACCTCAGCCACCCGAGATCGGGAGGCGGGGTCTTTTTGAAATGCCCCTGATTTATCCTTCCCGTCTGACGCACGTATCCCGAAGTCAGTCCTCCGACAGCGACGCCGTACACAACGGAATAAGAGTTGTCAAGTAAAACGACTCCCGATCGGCGGCAGATATCGGCGACGTCGCCGGCGCCCATCCGTTCATGATTTCCGAGAGACATGTACGAAGGAGCGATACTCTGACAGTCAAAAAGGAATTTCCCTCCGTTGCCCGCAGTTTCCGCATGTCCTCCGATAATATCCCCGGGGATAAAAATCAGGTCGGGAGACCTTTTTGAAACCTCGTCGAGAATATATCCGTACTCTTCGCCGTGAACGTCGGACATAACCGCCGCAAGAAACCGTTTTTCGGATCCGATAGAAAATGAGTAAGAGGTGATATCAAGTTTCGGCATCGGCTTTTTTTCTTTTCATTAGTCTCCCGATATACACGGCGGCTTTGTCTGAAACGATTCCGGAAATATCCTTTCCGGAAGCCAGCAGAGATCTTGCAAGCGTTGACGAGATTCCTGTCATTTCGCCGTAAGCGGGAAGAAGGACAAGTTCGCAGTCCGGGTTCTTTGAGCGATTGTATTCTGCCTGCCAGAGTTCGTAAAGATAATCGTCGGTGTTACGGACGCCCTTTACCAC
>CACZSP010000040.1 GCA_902783905.1 uncultured Ruminococcus sp. | reverse complement strand
ACGATATGTGCTACAACCCCGACGAGAAGATCCTCGTCGTCGCGAACATGGACGCAAAAAAGCTGACTGTGGTCGATCCTGAGACGCTGACCGTGTTAAGGACGGTCGACGCCGTGACGCTTCCCGGCACCGCATACGCCATCGCCTACAACTCCTCGCGTAAAAGCTACGTCATCGCAGCCGGAGGAGTTTTAAATATCACCGATTCGGAGTTCCGGGTGCAGAGGTCGATACCCATCCATTCGGAGCCCGATTACGTGGGTCAGGGGATGGACTGCGACGACGACTTCATCATGATGCCGCTCAGCGGGGACGGATCGAAAACGCGCGACAATATCATCAGCGTCTACACCTGGGACGGATATCTGCGGACGGTGCACATGCGCCTGCAGACCGAGTCGGAAACGATCATGAACTGGGGCGGGAAGTATTATATCAATTTCAACCAGAGCGGATCGGTGATAGCAGATCTGAAATTCGCCTACGTTTACTGAGAGGAATCCAATGAAGGAAACGATTGTAAAGGCCGGCATAGACCGGGTGGACGAGCCGGAATTCTCGCGGCTTTTCGAAGGAAAAAGACTCGGCGTCATTTCGGCGGCGTCGGGAGTTTCCTCTGATTACAGATTTCCCGTCGATATACTGAACGAAAAATTCACCGTTTCGGCCGTTTTCGCCCCCGAGCACGGGCCGCGCGGCGTGCTGGGACCCGGGGAGAAGGTTGGCGGAGGAGTCGACCGGGTGACCGGGCTCTGCGTCCGCAGTCTTTACGAGGACATAATCCGTCCGAAGGCGTCCGGAGGCGTGCCCGACAGGGAGTCGGCTTACACGCCGTCGGGCGGATCGCTCTCGGACGTCGACGTGATGGTCTTCGATATGCAGGACGCGGGCTCCCGGTATTTCACCTACGTTTCCACCATGTTTTACAGCATGCGCGCCTGTGCCGCGGCGGGGATCCCCTTCGTTGTGCTCGACCGGCCGAATCCCCTCGGCGGGGATACCGTGGAAGGGAACGTGCTCGATCCCGCATTTTCGTCCTTCATCGGACTGACCGAGGTGCCGATACGCCACGGAATGACGGCGGGAGAACTGGCGCGTTTTTACAACGGACGGTACGGCCTTTCCTGCGACCTGCACGTAGTTCCGGTGTCGGGGCTGAAAAGAAGCATGTACTACGACGACACGGGTCTTCCCTTCGTGCGTCCGAGTCCCAATCTGCCGACCTTCGAGTCGGTCCTCGTATACAACGGGACCTGCCTGTTTGAGGGCACCAACGTATCGGTCGGCCGCGGCACGACGCTTCCGTTCACTATGATTGGAGCAGAGTATATCAATCCGGTTCGTCTCGCCGACGAGCTCAACGCCGACGAAACGCTTGAAGGCGTCAGATTTTCCCCGGCATTCTTCCGTCCGCTTTATTCAAAGCTGGAAGGGAAGAGCCTTTACGGCGTGACCGTCCACGTGACCGATAAGCGCGCGCTGCGCGCGGTGCGTCTCGGCGTGACGATGCTTCGGACGATAGAAAGAGATTATCCGGAATTTGAGTACACCCCGCCGAAGAATCCGTCGGCGCGCTGGCATATCGATCTTGCCGCCGGAGGCAGCGATCTTCGCACCTCGGGAAAAAGCGCGGGCGAACTGATACTCGGGTGGGACGCCGAAGCCGCGGCGTTCGAGAGGGAAAACGAAAAATACCGGCTGTACGAATAAGAGGCGCGGGACCGGCAGTCCCGCCGGGGAAAGCGTGTCCGGGAAGGAGCGATATATGTACGGCGTCACCGTTCCGGTAAACAATAACAACGTCATCCGATGCGGCAGGGAAAGGACGCTCGAAATGCTGCGGCGCTTCGACGCCTCCCGGGTCCTCTTCTGCATCGGCAAATACGAATTCGACCCCGCCGCCAGAGAAAAGACGCTGTCGGCGCTGTCGGAGAATATCGCCTTTTTCGGAAAAAACGGGCTGCAGACGGGCGTCTGGCTCTGGGCGCTGTCGGTTAAAGGGAATCCGGGGTTCACTTATATCCGCGGGCTGGACGGGAAAACGTATGACGGATCCTGCTGTCCGCTGGACGGTGATTTTCTGGACGCCGCGGCGGATTACGTCCGCGAACTGGCCAAGACCGGTCCCGACGTCATACAGTTCGACGACGATCTGCGCTACGGTTTTCTCGGCGGGTCGCCGGGGTGTCTCTGCGACAGGCACGTCCGTCTGATTTCCGAAAAGGCGGGAAGGAAACTGACCCGCGAAGAGATTTCCCGCGCCGTCCTGACCGGAGGGAAAAACGCCGTACGCGACGCGTATCTTTCGGCCAACGGCGACGGACTGCGGCTTTTCTCCGCACGAATGCGCGGCGCGGTAGATTCGGTCGATCTGCGGATACGTATCGGCTTCTGCGCCTGCATGTCGACCTGGGACGTCGACGGCACCGACGCGCCGGAACTCTCGCGCATTTTCGCCGGCGGTACGCGCCCGCTCTGCCGGCTTATCGGAGCGCCCTACTGGGCGGTGAAGCGCTCCTGGGGAAACGAACTGCAGGACGTCATCGAGCTTGAAAGAATGGAAGCCGCCTGGACGCGCCGGGGTGATATCGAGATAATATCCGAGGGCGACGTCTATCCGCGTCCGCGCTCCGCCTGTCCCGCCGTTTACCTCGAGTGCTTCGACACCGCGCTCCGCGCCGCCGGTTGTCTCGACGGAATACAGAAATACGGGATCGATTATACCTCCGACCCCGGGTACGAGACGGGATACGCCGCTTTTCACGAAAAAAACCGTTCTTTGTACCGGGAGATCGACAGGGCTTTTTCCGGAAGGAAAAGCTTCGGAGTGAGAGTTTACGAGTTCCCGAAAAAGATATCCGGGACCGAGGCGCCGACCGCCGTGAACGCCGGGTACGACCCGTGCGATCTTTTCTTCTCGCGCGCGGCGCGCCTTCTCGCCTTCAACGGAATACCGACCGTTTACGAGGGAGAGGGAGCGTGCGGGATCGCTTTCGGCGAAAACGCGAGATATCTCACCGACGGCGCTCTGAAAAAGGGTATGATAATCGACGCCGCGGCGGCGGAGATACTGTCGGGCAGGGGCGTCGATACCGGTATCGCTTCGATCGGCAAAGAGGTGCGCGCGTCCTGCGAGCTCTTCGACGGCGGCGAGCGGATCCCGGCGTCGAAAAGCGTTTTCTTCGATATCGTTCTGCGCGACGGAGCCCGGGTAATGAGTTGGGTCGAAGCTGACGGTCGCAGAATACCAGTGACCTTCCTGTATACGAACGCCGCCGGACAGAGATTTTTCGTGCTGAACGTCAGAACGCGCGGCGAAAGCCCGGACGTTTTCCGTCATTACGCGAGATCAAGGCAGCTTGCCGAGGCAGTCGTACTGCTGTCCGGCAGACCGCTGCCCGTGTATTTTCCGGGACATCCCGCGCTTTACGTTCAGATCGCCGAGGGAAAAGGCGGCATGACCTTCGGACTCTGGAATCTTTTTCCCGACCCGGCGCTCTCTCCCGCCTCCGAAATCAACGTGCCGTTCGGGAACCTGCGTTTTATAAACTGCCGCGGCCGGACGGAGGGCGGCAGGATCGTTCTGTCGGATATTCCCGCCTATTCGTTCGCGGGATTTGAAATACTCTACTGAAAGAAGGATACGCGTTATGGAACAGCTGAGGATGTATTTTGAAAAAGACAGCGTAAAGGAATTTCCGCTCCCCGAGGGGTACTCCTTCGAGTATTTCCGCGGAAGCCGCGAAGAGATCCTGGACTGGGTGAAGATCTGCCTTCAGGGCCTGCTCGGAGAAAACGGAAGCGAAGACGACTTCCGTACCACAGAGGTCGAGATGCCGGGCGTCGTGCCCGAAAGGGATATCGTTTTCGTCGTGTCGGACAAGAGCGAGCGGGCGGCGACGATCACCTTTTTCATCGATCCCGCGACCGGCGACGGCCTTTTGCACATGGTATGCTGCCGCGAGGAGTTCCGGGGTCTCGGGATCGGAAACGCGATGGTGTCCCTGGGGCTGTCGGTGCTTCTGTCCCGCGGAGCGACCCGCGTGCGGCTTCTGACCGACGACTGGCGCATTCCGGCGATCAGGGCCTACGAACGGTTCGGATTCCTTCCCGACACGAACGGAGAGGGTATGAAGGAAAGATGGGACGCGATCGCCGAAAAGATCGCGTCGATGAAATAAAAAACGGCGGAGGGCGCAATGGGACTTTACGACGAATTCAGATTCAGACCCGCGGACTGGCTTCCCAACAGCGGACTCGATCTGCGCGAGCTTGAAAGGATCAGAAATATTCCCCGGGACGAAATGGAATACACCAACGAAAACGGCTTTTCGGTAAAGGTGGTCATAGATCCGACTCTTCACATGGTGCAGGATATGTTCTACCGCATACTTATGTCGGATATAGAGGACAAACCCTTTTCGATGATCTGCCCGAACCAGTGGCCGGGCGCCTATTCGTCGGTCGCCAACATGCTCAACAAATTCAACGTTTCCGCCCGCAACGTGAACGCCTTCGCGATGGACGAATGGGCCGACGAGGAGGGAAACGTGGCACCTCTCACCTACGGCGCGGGCCTCGGTTATTCGTTTATGAATCACTTTTATTACAGGATCCGCGAGGATCTGCGTCCGCCCGTCGGCAACTGGCACACCTTTAACAACGAAAACAAATCCGACGGCGTCTATTCGGATACGATAGACGAAATAACCGGCGGAGGCGTAGACGTCATCTACACCGCCACCGGATGGCCGGGACACACGGCGTTCATCGACCCGCGCTGCGCCGAGTTTGCCGCTCCCTCGCTCGACGAGTTTCTGGAGCTGGGCTCCCGAATCGTCACCGAGACGCCGCTTACCGTCTGCGAAAACTCGCTCTTTTCTCCGATGGGGGCGTCGGGAGACGTCTGGGCGGTACCGCCGAAGGCGGCTACGATCGGCCCGCGCGACGTCATGCATGCGAAAGAGGTGGTGGAGCTGCACAATTTCGTCAACGCCGACGGCAGCTCGTGGCAGAGGATGATATCCCGCCTCGAGCTTTACGGTCCGGTATCCGTCGAATGTCCGGCGTCTATCTACCGGCTCAAAAAGGGCACGTGTTACGTCTCCGAAGCGATAGCGAAGCCCTTCGGCAGCTGGCGGAGCGGCGCGCCGGATTGGGAGCTCTGAAATGGTCGCGATAACCCGCGTAAAGATCATCCTCGAGGACGGGATCATCTGGGACGGACGACTTCTTCTGGACGGCGGCGTGATAGTCGCGGCAGGACGCGCCTGCGACGTCGATATCCCCGCGGAAGCCGACGTCGTCGACGCTCGCGGACTGTATGCCGCGCCCGGACTGATCGATATACATCATCACGGAAGCGAAGACAAGCTGTTTTTCGAGGATCCGGAAGGCTGTTCGCGGCGGCTGCTCGAACACGGCGTCACTCGCGTTCTTCCGACGCTTTACTGCGATCTTTCGACCGAAACCCTGATAAAAGCCTCCACGGCGCTGAAGGAGGCCTCGTCGTCGGGATATTCGCGGATAATCGCGGGCCTGTATATGGAGGGTCCCTATATGGGAGGCTTCGGAAGCAACCAGGAAGCAATCCTCCACTCAGGCGTTATCGACCCCGCCGAATACCTGCCGCTGCTTGACGCGGCGGCGGGATTCGCGAGAGTCTGGGCGGTCGATCCGGCAAGGCCGGGGATAGACCGGTTTATGAAAGACGTTAAGGAAAAAGACCCGCGTGCGATCTTCGCCATGGGACACTCCCGCGCCACCGCGGAGGAGTGCCGCCGGGTGCGCAGATACGGGCTGCGCCTTCAGACGCATCACGGAGATTCCGGCAAGGCGAAGGGTCGCAACCAGGTCACCGTCGGAGCCGGGTGCGACGAATACACTCTTTACGATCCGGATATATTCGCCGAGATAATATGCGACGAAAACGGGATACATCTCGATCCAGATCTTGTCAGGATGGTTCTCCGGACGAAGGGCGTCGAGCGCGTGATACTGATCAGCGACTCGATGCCGGACAGATTCCACACGAAAAACAACGAGGCGGACGGGGTGCTTTACGGTCCCGATCTCAATTACGACCGTGAAGGACATCTCGCCGGGAGCCGGCTGACTCTCGACTCCGCCTGCCGCAACGTAATGGCTCACACCGGCTGCGGTATCGCTCAGGCGGTGCGCATGGCAAGTCTCAATCCCGCGCGGCTGCTCGGTATCGACGGCGAGTGCGGAAGCATCGAACCCGGAAAGGCGGCGGACGTCGTTCTGATCGACGACACGGTAAAGGTCGGCGCCGTTTTTCTCGGCGGAAAAAGAGTTTTCTGACTGCCGGGGAGGATGAGAATGGACGGTATCAGACTCGGGATCATCGGCTGCGGAGCGCGCGGAGCGGCGCTGACAAGATCGCTTTTCTGCGGGACGCTGCCGGGACTGACCGCGGCCGCGCTATGCGATATCAACGAAGAGAGGGCGCAGGAACTTCGCAGGGAATGCCTGGAGCTCGGCGTCCCGGACGTACGCGTCTTTACCGACGCTCGCGAGTTGCTCGAAAAAGGCGGGATCGACGCCGCCGTCGTCGCTGCCGGTTGGGACGAGCATTTTCCGCTGACGCTCGCCTGCCTCGAATCGGGGATACCCGTCGGTACCGAGGTCGGGGGCGCCTATTCGGTCGAACAGTGCTTCGAGCTCGTCAGAGAGGTCGAGCGGACGGGAACACGGTTTATGTTCCTTGAAAACTGCTGTTACGGCAGGACCGAGCTGCTCCTTCTCAATATGGCTCGGCTCGGGCTGTTCGGCAGGATAGTTCACTGCACCGGCGCTTACCGGCACGATCTGCGACGGCTGCTGTGCGAGGGGATATACGACGGCGGATTCCGCCTGAAGGATCAGCTCGGCAGGAGCTGCGACGCCTATCCGACGCACGCGCTCGGGCCGATTGCGAAGATCCTGCGGCTGAACCGCGGCAACCGGATGATCTCGCTGACGTCGACGGTATCCGGCGCGTTCGGCCTGAACGATTTCGCCCGGAAAAACGAAAGATATTCTGCGCTTGCCGGGACCAGGTTTGCTCAGGGCGACGTCGCGGACACCGTTATCAGGTGCGCAGGCGGCGAGACGGTCTCTCTCACCTTTTCGATATCCCTGCCGGGACCCTATTCGAGAAATCTCGGAATATACGGGACCGCGGGATGCTATTCCGAAGCGAATCGCAGCTTCTTCATTGAAGATGATCGCCCGTCCGGGGCTGGCGAAAACGGCCGGGAGCTGTGGGGGAACGAAAAAGAATACGCCGAAAAGTACGGCCATCCGCTGTGGAAAGAATACGCCGCGTCCGGCGCGGCCGGACCTCACGGAGGGATGGACGGTCTTATGTTCCTCGAATTCGCAAAATACGTCCGCGGAGAGATCGAATGTCCGGTCGACGTCTACGACGCCGCGTCCTGGATGGCCGTTTCGGCGCTGAGCGAAGCGTCGGCGGCTCTCGGCGGAGCCCCGCAGCCGATCCCGGATTTCACCGGAGGGAAATGGATTAGATACTGTCGCGGATTTTGAAGAAAAAATGCTGCTCGGTCGCCTGAATTACCGGTTCGGGAGACTGAGCAGCTTATTTACAGTATTTCACCGGGGTGTTAAAAAAGTCTAACTTTTTTAACACCCCGGCAGAATCGGCGGTCGGGATGCCGCCGATTCTGCGCGAGAATTGCGTTTT
>CACZSP010000039.1 GCA_902783905.1 uncultured Ruminococcus sp. | reverse complement strand
CCGCCGCCGGTCATGGAGAATTCGACTCCGACCCAGACGGGGCGGTAATCCGTCACGCCGCCGGCACCGGGTTCCGGAGTTACGTGAGCGTATATGAGCACGTCACAAGAGGCGCCCTCGCCGTCCGACTGCAGCGATCTGATCTCGATATCGTCGGGAACCGCGGGACGGATCTTTTCCGAGAAATAATCACTCGAATACTCTTTGGAAATAACGACCTGCCAGAATCTGTCCTGACTGTTGACGTTTACACCGTAATATGCGTCTTCGAATTTTCTCCAGTCCATTATATCCGAGGCGAACGGCAGTATCGTGACCGTCCCGTCTCCGTTGTCGACGTACGTCAGTCCGTTATTGCCGAACAGCCGGTCGATCTGGTTCTGGTAATAGTCGAGGGCAACGGTATAGTACCCCGGAGCCGTCTTCTGTTCTCCGGTTCTCAGTCTGTCCAGCGAATCGCAAAGATCTTTGTAAAGCTGCCTGTTTTTCGAGCCGTAACACCGCTTCATCCACATACCGTCGGCGATGCCGTCGGCATATATTTCCCGCGCCTGCGCGGAAATACCGTCTTTATTTATCACGGTCTTTTCTTCGCCGAACTGATATCTGTAGTAGAAATCAAACGCGCGGAGAATCAGCTGCTTTGCGTCGTATTCGGTCATACCGCCGGGGCCGGCGGAAGACGGGAAAACGAAAAGCAACAGAGCGGCTGTCAGAATAACCAGCGCCGACACGGCAGAAAGTATCTTTTTCATTTTTGTCACCGCCTTTTTCAACCCTGACGGGGCATTATAAAGTCAAGAAAACTTCCTCCGGATATCTTCCACCTGCCGTTTTCGGTTCGTTTTATCGTCAGGTCGAAGGTCCCCGCAGGGTTTTCGGTATCGTAACCAGGATCCGCGATCGAAGAACGCCACAGGGTAAACGTTACCGTCGCGGTGCCGTCGCCGATCACGACCGAGTCGGCCGCCAGCTGAGTCCCGAATCCCTCGCGGTAGTTTATGACGCCGAACGGCAGGACGTGGTCTTTGTCGGGTCCGATATACCAGTCTCCCGCGTTATGGGCATATCCCGAAATATGATAATACTCTCCGTCGGTTTCGAAGTTGCCCGTCGGCGCCGAGGTCATCAGCCCGGGCACCAGTTCGTCGCAGAACAGAAGCGAATAACGCGCGAACAGCCGTTCGCGGTCAAGCTTAACTGCGCGGACCGTTCCGTCCCTGCCGGCTGCGATATGACCCGGCAAATTTATCGGAGTTTCGCTCCCGACCGCCAGCGCGGCGTCCTCTTCGTTCGCGATACTCTCGTTGAAATAATACAGGTCCAGGAACAGACTGTAAATCCTCTCGAAAACCGTGCGGTTCTCCTCCACGTATCTCTGATCTTCCTCAAGCTTCGAAAGCGCCGCCTGCTCGAGCTCCCCGGCCGCGGAAACGCCGCCTCCTTTGATCAGATCCGCGGGGACCGACGCAAGCGGGAGCGCGCATGCCGGGGTCGGAATACCGGCGTTCGCCGGAAGATCGGGTTCGAATCCCGACAGGATATAATTCTTCCCGTCAAAGGTAACGCGGCATTCGGGTACGGCGATCTGCGCCATTCCTTCTCCGAGAAGATACCGGTCGGTCCCGTTCCACCGGACGGCGGCTGCTCCGAGGCCAGGCCGCACCGGATATCCGGGAAGCGAAAAATCCGCTCCCGTGACGATCCAGCCGTTATCGGACACCGGAATATAACAGACGTCTGGGTCGGGCGTCAGCTGTCTGATACGGTATATACCGTCGTAATCCGCACCCCTGAGTTTCGCGGTATCGTATTCCCCGCCGCTCAGCGAGTCGGGACACAGCTGATTCGTCAGCGCAAGTTCGATAACTCTTATCGCGTCCTCCTTCGTGAAGGTCTGTTCAAGCCGCTCAAGTCCCGAAGGAACGACGGTGACGACAGTATATTTCGAAGATTCGTTATATGATGCTTTCTCGCATATCCAGCATTCTTTTTCTTCGTCTGGAGCGCTTTTCATATATTCGTTGAAATCCTTCGCCGACCGGCTGTCCGGAAACAGACCGGTATTAACGAAGTAAAGCATATCCCGGGCTCCGCAGATATCGGCATACTTATCGTAAGGGAAAACGCTCTCAATATACACGGCGCTTTTCCCAGCAAAACTCTCCAGCATTTCGTT
>CACZSP010000038.1 GCA_902783905.1 uncultured Ruminococcus sp. | reverse complement strand
GCCCGTTTCGGTAGGTTGACGTCCGCTCACTGAAAAAAGGAGTTTTTTCCGAAAGATGAAAACCAAGTCTTTTCTGCTCATCGGTATGGGGACGTTCGGACATCAGCTGTGCATGCAGCTTGCCGAACAGAAGAACGCAGAGATAATGATCGCCGATATCCGCGCCGAGGCGCTTGAGGATCTTCTTCCGTACGTCGTCAGCGCGAAGGTCGGCAACTGCTGCGACGAGAAGGTTCTCGAAAGCTTCGGCATTCCTTCCTTCGACACCTGCTTCGTATGCATCGGAGGCAACTTCCAGAACAGCATTCAGATTGCCTCGCTCCTTAAGGATCTCGGCGCGAAAAAGGTGATCGCAAAGGCGGAACAGGACGTTCAGGCGAAGTTCCTTCTGCGCAACGGAGCCGACCAGATAATCTACCCGGAACACGATGTCGCCGAAAGAATAGCGGTCAGCGAGTGCAACAGCAGTATTTTCGATTACATCGAGCTGTCGGACGGTTTTGCGATTTTCGAGATAAGTCCGAACGAGAAATGGATCGGAAAGACGATCAGGGAACTGGGTGTGCGCGCCGCCTACAACATAAACATTCTTGCCGTCAAGAAGGAAGGAAAGATACTGATAATGCCGTCCCCGGGATACACTTTCAGGGAAGACGAGCATCTTATGGTCCTGGCCCGACTAAAGGATATCGAAAAGGTTACCAGCCGATGAAACCTTTCCGGGATCCGCCCGCACTAAAGGCGGATCCCGGATTTATAAAATAATAACGTAAAAAAATAAAATAATTCTTGACAAACGGCAAAAAGTGATGTATAATAACAAAATGTATTATAATCGCCTTTTATGCCGTCTTTTTATTTTCGGCGTGTCGGCGGGCAGTTTTACACCCGTCCGGCAAGCCCGGAAAAGCGGCTCACGGCAGTTCAAAAAACAGTGAATGGAGTGAAAAGTAAATGGTCAAAGTTACCGACCAGAAGCTCGGAACGAATATCAGAAAAAGCTTTTCAAAGACGATCAGCACTCTTGATATTCCGGATCTTCTCGCTATCCAGACCAAATCCTTCCAGTGGTTTCTTGACGAGGGAATGAACGAGGTCCTCAGGGACGTTTCCCCCGTGTACGACCACCAGGGGAATCTTTCGATCGAGTACGTGTCGTATTCGCTTGAAAAAACTCCCAAATACTCCGTAGAGGAATGCAAGGAAAGGGACGTCAACTATGCCGCTCCTCTCCGCGTGAAGGTCCGGCTCACCAACAGACAGACCTCGGAAGTCAAGGAAACCGACGTATTTATGGGCGAGTTTCCTCTTATGACGAAAAACGGAACCTTCGTGATAAACGGAGCCGAACGCGTCATAGTTTCGCAGATTATCCGTTCCCCCGGAATGTATTATTCTTCCGATATAGATAAATCGGGAAAGAAGACCTACGCCGCCCAGATCATCCCCTACCGCGGAGCATGGCTCGAATACGAGATCGACAGTTCCGACGTGATGTGGGTCAGAATAGACAAAAACCGCAAGCTCCCGATGACGCTGTTTATCCGTTCACTGGGACTCATCCCGTCGGACGACGGATCTGATCCGGCGCCCGGAATCGACAGCTACGCCGACATTGCGGCGATATTCGGAGATGATCCCCGAATCAAATCGACTCTCGAAAGAGACGAATCGGTTTCCAACGCCGAACAGCGCGGCTCGAACGCTTCGATAGAATCGCTCCGTGAGATTTACCGCAAGCTCCGCCCCGGCGAGCCCGTTCAGGTCGACGCTGCGATGATGCTCATCCGCAACTATTTCTTCGATCCCAAGAGATACGATATTGCCCCCGTCGGAAGATATAAATACGACAAAAAGCTTTCGATCGCCGCCCGTCTGACCGGAAAGGTCATTGCGCGTGACATTGTCAGCGACCGCACCGGAGAGGTTCTTTTCGAGGCGGGACGCCTTCTTACCGAAGAAGACGCTCTTGCCGTCGAACACGCCGCGGTCAACGAGGCTTACGTAAGAGCCGAAGACGGAACCGAGGTTAAAGTCTTTTCCAACTATACCTGCTGGCCCGAGGATATCGTCGGAGAGGATCTCCGCGACTGCGGAGTGCGTGAAAAAGTCCGTTCCGCTCTCTTCTTCGAGCTTATAGAAAAAGCCGGCGGCGATATCGACACGCTCAAGCAGCTCGTTCGCGAAAACATCGCCGAACTCTGCCCGAAGTACATCACCCGCGACGATATATTCGCTTCCATTAATTATATGCTCGGTCTGAAGTACGATATCGGATGCACCGACGACATAGACCATCTCGGAAACCGCCGCATAAGATCGGTCGGAGAACAGCTCCAGAACCAGATGCGCATCGGATTTACCAGGATGAACAAGGCGGTCGCCGAGCGTATGAATATACAGGACAACGAGAAACTCACGCCGCTTGCTCTTATCAACACCAGGCCGATGCTGTCGGTCGTGCGCGAGTTCTTCGGATCCAGCCAGCTGTCACAGTTCATGGATCAGGCGAACCCCCTGTCAGAACTGACACACAAGAGACGTCTTTCGGCTCTCGGACCGGGCGGACTTTCCCGCGACCGCGCGTCCTTCGACGTACGTGACGTTCACTACACGCACTACGGAAGAATGTGCCCGATAGAGACCCCCGAGGGTCCCAACATCGGTCTTATTTCCTATCTTTCCACCTACGCGAAGATCAGCGAATACGGGTTCATCGAAGCCCCGTACCGCAGAGTCGTTCACGAGACCGCCGCCGACGGAAGCGTGATCACTCACGTTTCGGACGAGATCGAGTATATGACGGCGGATCTTGAGGACAGATACGTCATCGCCCAGGCGAACGAGCCGATCGACGAGAACGGACGTTTCGTCAACGAAAGAGTAACTGCCCACGACCGCGGAGAGTTCAAGGAATATCTCCCGAGCGAGATCGACTTCATGGACGTTTCTCCGAAGATGGTCGTTTCGGCCGCCACGGCCATGATTCCTTTCCTTGAGAACGACGACAACTCGCGTGCTCTCATGGGATCGAACATGCAGAAGCAGGCGGTCCCGCTGATGGTCACCGATTCGCCTATCGTCGGCACGGGTATGGAATACAAAGTCGCCGTCGACTCGGGCGTTACCGTAATCTGCCGCCGTTCCGGCAAGGTCACCTACGTCGACGCCGCGAAGATCGTCGTCCTTTCCGACGAAGGCACCAGCGACGTTTACAATATTATCAAGTTCAAGCGCACTAACCAGGGTACCTGCTGCAACCAGCGTCCGATCGTCAGAGAAGGCGACAGGGTAGAGAAAGGGCAGGTCATCGCCGACGGACAGGCGACCTCCAAAGGCGAGATCGCGCTGGGTAAAAACGCTCTTATCGGATTTATGACGTGGGAGGGCTACAATTACGAAGACGCCGTGCTCCTCAACGAAAAGCTTGTCCGCGACGACGTTTACACCTCGCTTCATATCGAAGTCTACACCCACGAGGCAAGGACTACCAAACTGGGAGACGAAGAGATAACCCGCGAAATCACCCAGGTCGGCGAGGACGTGCTGCGCAACCTCGACGACGAAGGAATCGTCAGAATAGGTACCGAAGTCCACGCCGGCGATATCCTCGTAGGAAAAGTGTCGCCTAAGGGCGAAACCGATCTTACCGCCGAGGAAAGACTTCTTCGCGCCATATTCGGAGAAAAAACCCGCGAAACCCGCGACACCTCTCTCCGTCTGCCTCACGGCGAGTCGGGGATCGTAGTCGACGTCAAGGTGTTCTCTCACGCCAACGGCGACGAGCTTCCGACCGGAGTGAACAAGGTCGTTCACGTTTATATAGCTCAAAAGAGAAAGATCTCGGTCGGCGACAAGATGGCCGGACGTCACGGCAACAAGGGCGTTGTGTCTCGCATCCTTCCGCCTGAGGATATGCCGTTCCTTCCCGACGGAACCCCGCTTGATATAGTTCTCAATCCTCTCGGCGTTCCCTCGCGTATGAATATCGGTCAGCTGCTCGAGGTCCATCTCGGAATTGCCGCTCGCAAACTCGGATGGAAGATCATGACCCCTGTTTTCGACGGAGCCAACGAGCGCGATATTCTCGAATGCATGAAGATGGCCGACATGTGGCGTGACGTCTTCCCGGGCGAGAACGTTGACGGCAAGGAAACCCGCACCGTCACGCTTCCCGACGGGACCGAAAAGCGTCAGGTAATCGACGGCAAGACCGTTCTTTACGACGGTCGCACGGGCGAGCCTTTCGACAACCCGGTAACCGTCGGAATCATGTACTACCTCAAACTGCATCACCTTGTGGACGACAAGATACACGCCCGTTCAAACGGTCCTTACTCTCTCGTCACTCAGCAGCCTCTCGGCGGCAAAGCCCAGTTCGGCGGACAGAGATTCGGCGAGATGGAGGTCTGGGCGCTCGAAGCTTACGGCGCCGCTTATACTCTTCAGGAGATTCTGACCGTCAAGTCGGACGACGTCGAAGGCCGGCGCCGCGCCTACCAGGCAATCATTGAAGGACAGAACATTCCGAATCCGGGCGTTCCCGAATCCTTCAAGGTCCTTGTCAAGGAGCTTCAGTCTCTCTGCCTCGACGTCCGCGTTCTGGACGGCGACGGCAACGAAATTTCGCTTTCGACAATCGGAACCGAAGAAGTTTCGCCTTATTCCAACCGCCGTGACGCCGCCGCCGCATCCTTCGACGACGAAACCTCCGGCGGGCAGGACGGAGACGGCGTCAATATGCCCGAATCCTATCTGACTTACGATTCAAACGGAGACATCGTCGACGACGACGAGGATTACGATCCCGATGATGAAGAGTTCGGAGACGAGGAAGACGACGACGGCGACTACGACGACGACGGCGAAAACTGATTATTAAGGAGTATTGCTGATGGATAATAACGAATTTGCTTCGATCAAGATCGGACTGGCATCTCCCGACATGATAAGAGAATGGTCATACGGCGAAGTAACGAAACCGGAGACCATCAACTACCGCTCTCTGAAGGCAGAAGTCGGCGGCCTGTTCTGCGAAAGAATTTTCGGGCCGACCAAGGACGGAGCCTGCGCCTGCGGAAAATATAAAAAATCGTACAATCTCGGCGAACGCGTTATCTGCGACAGATGCGGAGTCGAGGTTACAACCAAAAAAGTCAGACGCGAGAGAATGGGACACATCGAGCTTGCCTGCCCCGTTTCTCACATCTGGTATTTCAAGGCGTCGCCGTCAAGGCTCGCCATAGTGCTCGGTATATCCGCGAAAGACCTGGAGCAGGTACTGTATTTTGCCCAGAACATCGTTCTTGATCCGGGTGACACTCCGATCGAAAAGGGCACCGTCCTCTCGGAAAAGCAGTATCAGGACTACTACGAAATGTACGAGGACAGCTTCAGGGTCGGAATGGGCGCCGAAGCTATAAAGGAACTTCTTCAGGGACTCGGTCTGAGTAAAAAAGAATACGCGCGCCGTTTGGAGCTGCAGAATATCCCTTCCGATCAGCTTACCGAAGAAGAAGCGGCGGAGCTTGAGAAGCTTTCCACTCTCGGAGTCGAGAAAGAAGTAAAAGAGATCCGCAAACAGCTTCCCGACGCCACCGCGCAGAACAAGGTCCGGATGCTCAAGCGCCTCGAGGTTCTTGAAAACTTCCGCAGATCGGGCAATCACCTCGACTGGATGATACTCAACGTCATTCCGGTTCTTCCTCCCGATATCAGACCGATGGTTCAGCTTGACGGAGGTAGATTCGCGTCCAGCGATCTGAACGAGCTTTACCGCCGCGTTATAAACCGCAACAACCGTCTTCGCAAACTCCTCGAGCAGGAGTCTCCCGAGATAATCATACGCAACGAAAAACGTATGCTTCAGGAAGCGGTGGACGCTCTGATCGACAACGGACGCCGCGGAAAACCCGTGACCGGTCCGAACAACCGCACCCTCAAATCTCTTTCCGAGATGCTGAGAGGAAAGCAGGGGCGTTTCCGCCAGAACCTGCTCGGAAAGCGCGTCGACTATTCCGGACGTTCGGTTATAGTCGTCGGTCCTTCCCTCAAGATCTATCAGTGCGGTCTGCCGAAGGAAATGGCTCTCGAGCTCTTCAAGCCATTCGTTATCAAGCGCCTCGTCGAAATAGGCAAGGCGAACAACGTCAAGGACGCTCAGAAGAAGATCGACCGCGCACAGGTCTCGAACGACGAGGTCTGGGACGCTCTCGAGATCGTTATCAAGGAGCATCCCGTCCTTCTCAACCGCGCTCCCACGCTTCACCGTCTTTCAATACAGGCATTCGAGCCGGTACTCGTAGAAGGACGCGCGATCAAGCTTCATCCTCTCGTTTGCACAGCTTTCAACGCCGACTTCGACGGTGACCAGATGCCGGTACACGTGCCGCTTTCCGCCGAGGCTCAGGCCGAAGCCCGGTTCCTTATGCTTTCCGCCAACAACCTGCTCAAGCCGGTCGACGGACGCGCCGTTACCGTGCCGACGCAGGATATGATTCTCGGTTCATACTATCTTACCATAGTCAGAACCGACGAGCCCGGCTGAGGCAGGATCTACCGCGATTTCAACGAAGCGGTCATGTCCTATTCCAACGGCTCTCTTGGACTTCACTCCCCCATAGCCATCCGTATCGACGCCGCCGACGGGACGCATCCTGTCATAGGCAGAGTGCGGACCGAAGACGGGCTGGTTGTCGATACCGGCGACAAAGCCGTCACACTCGGAAGACTTATCTTCAACAACAACATCCCTCAGGATCTCGGACTCGTCGACAGATCGAATCCCGAAACGAGATACGACCTTGAGATAGCCAAGATAGTCACGAAGAAAGAACTCGGTCAGATCATCAACGCCTGCATCAAGAAGCACAGCAACGCGACGACGGCGAAGATGCTCGACGCGATAAAAGAGACCGGATACAAGTATTCGACCCGCGCCTCCTTCTCGATCTCGGTTTACGATATGACTATTCCGAAGGAAAAGAAGGATCTCATCTCGGGCGCCGAAAAGGAAGTCTCGAAACTCGAAAGAGAGTACGACAGAGGTAAACTGTCCGATCAGGAAAGATACGAGAAGGTTATCGAGGTCTGGAACAGGACCACAGAGGACGTCACTCACGCTCTCCAGGAAGGCTTCTCGACCTACAACCCGATCAAGATAATGGCCGATTCGGGAGCTCGCGGATCGATGACCCAGATGCGTCAGCTCGCCGGAATGCGCGGACCGATGTTCGCGACAAACGGCAAGACGATGGAGATACCGATCAAATCGAACTTCCGCGAAGGAATGAAGATATTCGAGTACTTCATGGGTGCGAGATCCTCAAGAAAATCCCTTTCAGATACCGCTCTCCGTACCGCCGACTCGGGTTACCTGACCAGACGTCTGGTCGACGTTTCCCAGGAGATCATCGTCCGCGAGGACAAGTGCGACACACGCCACGGCGCGTGGGTTTCCGCGATATTTGAAAACGACCGCGATTTCACCGGCGCATCGGTAATACCCGGCGTGAAACTCGCCGGCAGCTACGCGTTCGAGGACATCGATGATCCGAAGACCGGAGAAACGATCGTTCGCGCGAAGGCGAAGATCACTCCCGCGGCTGAAAAGAAGATTATCGCAGCCTTCGAGGGAGCGCCCGACGATACCCAGATCAGGATCATTCCGAAAGCTCTCGAGCCCCTCGAGGACAGACTCGTCGGAAGATTCACCATCGGAGAGATTGTCGATCCCGCAACCGGCGAGCTTATTGCCGGCGACGACGTTATGCTGACCGACAACCACGTAAAAAAGATAATCGACGCCGGAATTCCCAGTGTCAATATCAGAACGGTCATTCAGTGCCACGCGCGCCACGGAGTCTGCGCACACTGCTACGGAGCAGACCTTGCGAACGGCAAGAAGGTCAACATCGGAGAAGCGGTCGGAGTCATAGCCGCTCAGTCGATCGGTGAACCCGGCACCCAGCTTACGATGCGTACCTTCCACTCGGGCGGTGTTGCCGGATCGGATATCACGCAGGGTCTTCCCAGAGTCGAGGAACTTTTCGAAGCCCGTACTCCGAAAAAGCCCGCCGTTCTCGCCGAGTTCGGCGGAATCGCCCGGATCCACGTCGACGAGGAAAATACCAACCTTCAGTACGTGGTCGTAACGTCGGACGAGCTCGGAGAGTCCAAGAAATACGACATCCCGTTCGGACGTCATATTCTCGTTGAAGACGGACAGCGCGTCGCGAAGGGAGAAGCTCTCACCGAGGGATCCAAGGCGCCCACCGAAATAATGGCTTACTGCGGTCCCGACGCCGTTTACGATTACATCACCTGCGAGGTTCAGAAGGTCTACCGTGCGCAGTCGGTCAACATTAACGACAAGCACATCGAAGTGATCGCGCGTCAGATGACCAGAAAGCTCAAGGTGGATAATCCCGGTTCAACGATGCTGCTTCCCGGAAGTTTCGTTTCCCTCAACGATTTCGAGGACGCGAACACCGAGATCAGACGCCGCACGGCCGGAGGCGAGGAAGGCCTCACCGAAGCGACGGCGAACCCTGTCCTCATGGGAATCACAAAGGCCGCTCTTGCCACCGACTCCTTTATGTCGGCCGCGTCTTTCCAGGAAACCACGAAGGTGCTTGCGGAAGCGGCCATTAAAGGCAAGATCGACAATCTGCTCGGCCTGAAGGAAAACGTCATCATAGGCAAACTGATTCCCGCGGGAACCGGAATGCCCTGCTATGAAGGCATCGACGTAATGCACATCGAGGGACATCCGGAAACCGCTGAAACCGGAGAAGCGGGAGAATAAGGATTCTCCGATTTATTCAGCACATCCTTAATAAAATATTATTGACTTTTTTAACAAAAAGTGATATAATAATATGTCTTTTGTGAAAGCGAACGCAAAGGGAGGACGCATCCTCCTTTTGCGTCCCGTTCACGATAAGCCGGAAGGCAGCATCCGGCAGGAAAACACAAAAATCCCGGAAGAAGGAGGAAGCAAAGAGGAATGCCAACCTTTAATCAGCTCGTCAGACAGGGCCGCTCGGACAAGATTTACAAGTCCAAAGCCCCCGTGCTTCAGGCAGGGTTCAATACCATAACCAACGAAGCAACTGACCTGCCGTCCCCGCAGAAGCGCGGCGTTTGCACCAAGGTTACCACGACCAGCCCGAAGAAGCCGAACTCGGCCCTTCGCAAGATCGCGAGGGTCCGTTTGACCAACGGCCTTGAGGCTACGACGTACATCCCCGGCGAGGGACACAATCTGCAGGAGCACTCGGTCGTTCTCATCAGAGGCGGCAGAGTAAGAGATCTGCCCGGTGTGCGTTATCACATCATCCGCGGAACTCTCGACGCTCAGGGCGTCGCAGCACGCAGACAGGCACGTTCCAAATACGGAACAAAGACGCCGAAGAAATAATTCGGTAAAGGTATGCAGCATATTTTTCCAGCTTGTCACGAGATCATTTGTGTTTTTATCTTATGATACGGGACTCGCGCTGACAGAAGAAATGTGCTTTTGAGTACCTGTGATTTCATGTAATTTTTGATGAAGGAGGGAAGTACAGTGCCGAGAAGAGGCCGTATATCCAAGAGAGACGTTCTGCCGGATCCGCTTTACAAATCAAAGCTGGTTACCAAGCTGATCAACAACGTCATGCTTGACGGCAAGAAGGGAGTTGCCCAGACGATTGTCTACGACGCTTTCACTCAGGTGGAAGCAAAGACGGGCAAGAATCCTCTTGAAGTTTTTGTCTCTGCTCTTGAGAACGTAATGCCGGTTCTTGAGGTCAAGGCCCGCCGTGTAGGCGGTTCTACCTATCAGGTTCCGCTTGAGGTCAGAGCAGACAGACGCCAGACTCTGGGTCTTCGCTGGATCGTGGGATTTGCGAGAAAGCGCGGTGAACGTACCATGGCGGACAGACTCGCGGGCGAGATAATCGACGCGATCAACAACGCCGGCGGAGCGTTCAAGAAGAAGGAAGAGACGCACAGAATGGCTGAAGCAAACAAAGCGTTTGCACACTACAGATATTGATATCGTTCGGGTATCACTAAGGAGACCTATCATTTATGCCAAGAGAATATTCGCTCGAGCGTACGCGTAACATCGGCATTATGGCTCACATAGACGCCGGGAAAACGACTACGACCGAAAGAATACTGTTCTACACGGGAATCAATCACCGCCTGGGTGAAACTCACGACGGAGATGCCACGATGGACTGGATGGAGCAGGAGAAGGAGCGCGGGATCACGATTACGTCCGCCGCGACCACCTGTCACTGGAAGGAACACCGCATCAACATCATCGATACCCCGGGACACGTCGATTTTACGGTCGAGGTCGAGCGTTCACTGAGAGTCCTTGACGGCGCCGTCGCCGTGTTCTGCGCCAAGGGCGGCGTCGAACCGCAGTCGGAGACCGTCTGGAGACAGGCCTCGAAATATAACGTACCGAGGCTCGCGTACGTCAACAAGATGGACATAACCGGCGCGAACTTTTACCGTGTCGTGGATATGATGAAGGACCGGCTTGCTGCGAATCCGGTTCCGATCCAGCTCCCGATTGGCAAAGAGGACGGATTTCGCGGAATAATCGATCTTCTCAACATGGGAGCCGATATCTATTACGACGATCTCGGAAAAGATATGAGAGTCGAACCGATACCCGCGGATATGCTTGAAGAAGCCGAGAAATACCGTGCTCAGATGATCGAATCGGCCGCCGAGGTCGACGAAGATCTTTTTGAAAAATACTGCGGCGGTGAGGATATCACCACCGAGGAAATCAAGACGGCAATCCGTAAAGCGGCGCTCGCCAATCACCTGGTGCCCGTCGTCTGCGGAACGTCTTTCAAGAACAAGGGAGTTCAGAAGCTCCTCGACGCCATTATCGACTACCTTCCGAGTCCTCTCGACGTTCCCCCGATCGACGGAGTCAATCCCAATACCGAGGCCGAAGAGATCAGACACGCAGGAGACGACGAGCCGTTTTCGGCTCTTGCCTTCAAGATAATGACGGACCCGTTCGTCGGAAAGCTCTGTTTCTTCAGAGTATATTCGGGAACGCTTAAAGCGGGAGACACTGTCTGGAACGCCACCAAGGGCAAGCGCGAGAGAATGGGGCGCATCGTTCAGATGCACGCCAACGCCCGCCGCGACCTTGACGAAGTCTATTCGGGTGACATTGCCGCAGTCGTTGCCGTCAAATGCACGACGACCGGCGATACGCTCTGCGACGAGAAGGCGCCTCTCATTCTTGAAAATATGGAATTCCCGGAGCCCGTCATAAGAGTCGCTATCGAGCCCAAGACGCGGGCGGGTCAGGAAAAAATGACCGACGCTCTCGCCAAGCTCGCCGAGGAGGATCCAACCTTCCGCACGTATACCGACGAAGAGACCGGACAGACGATCATCGCCGGCATGGGAGAGCTTCATCTCGAGATAATAGTCGACAGACTGCTCAGAGAATTCAAAGTCGAGGCCAACATAGGAAAACCGCACGTCGCGTACAAGGAGACGATCCGCAAGACCGTCGAGCAGGAATGCAAGTATGCGCGTCAGTCGGGAGGTCACGGTCAGTACGGTCACGTAAAGATCAGGATCGAGCCCAACGAGCCGGGTGCCGGTTACGAGTTCGTGAACGAAATTACCGGAGGCGTGATACCGAAGGAATTCATTCCGGCCGTAGACGAAGGAATCCGTTCCGCGATGCAGAGCGGCGTTCTTGCCGGCTACAACGTTGTGGATACGAAGGTAACCCTTTTCGACGGATCTTTCCACGAGGTCGACTCATCCGAGCTTGCCTTCAAGATCGCGGGTTCCATGGCGTTCAAGGATGCCATGAGACGTGCCGATCCGGTACTTACCGAGCCCATTATGAAAGTGACCGTAATAGTCCCTGACGATTATATGGGCAGTGTTACCGGAGATCTGGTGGGCAGACGCGGAGAGATCCTCTCGCAGGATATGCAGACCGGCGGGATCTGGGAGATTACCGCAAACGTTCCGCTTTCCAATATGTTCGGTTATTCGACCGATCTGCGTTCCAAGACACAGGGGCGCGGACAGTTCACAATGGAACCCAGCCACTTCGCCGTGGTTCCGAAATCCATCATGGATACAATAGTGACGAAGCACGGATACTGAGTCACAAACCAAATTCAAAAAATAATTAAAAATAATAACGGAGGAAATTTCCAATGGCAAAAGCAACGTTTGAACGCACCAAACCGCATGTTAACATCGGTACCATCGGTCACGTTGACCACGGTAAGACCACTCTTACCGCTGCTATCACAAAATACCTCTCTCTCGGAAACGACAAGATCGAGTTCATGGCCTACGACCAGATCGATAACGCTCCCGAAGAGAAGGCGAGAGGTATCACAATCAACACCCGTCACGTTGAGTACGAGACCGCTGCTCGTCACTACGCTCACGTTGACTGTCCGGGGCACGCCGACTACGTCAAGAACATGATCACCGGTGCTGCTCAGATGGACGGCGCGATCCTGGTCGTCGCCGGCACCGACGGACCTCTCCAGCAGACCCGCG
>CACZSP010000037.1 GCA_902783905.1 uncultured Ruminococcus sp. | reverse complement strand
GGCAGGAGCGACAATATCATCGAGGCCTGGAGTTTCGCCGACGGAAAGGACGATCCCGCCGCGGTCACCGCGGAATATTCGGAAAACCCGCCGAGCGTTTACGGCTTCGGGCACACGCCTCTTTACGCCGATACCGTCGACGCTATAATTAACCGCAGACCTCCCGCGGTCGACGCCGAAGCCGGGCGCCGCGCCGTCGAGCTGGTGCTGGGGATCTATCTTTCCTCGGCGGAGCGCCGACCGGTATCCTTCCCCCTGGAAAACTGCGGGACGGCTGATTTTGCAGGCCTTTTCGAAAAAAAATCAGGAGAAAAACGATGAAAAGAATCCTTCCGTTGGCAGCCGCCGTTTTCTTCATTTCACTTCTGCTGATATTATCGTCCTGCGGTGAAAAAACCGAAACAAGGATACTGATTCAGGATGCGTCCGCCGCGCGCGACGGCAGCGAGGTCTTTTTCGAAACCTTCAAATACAGCGTCGTAATAAATCCGTCTAACGGCAGGACACAGGAATACACCGGCTACCGGCTGATGATACGCGATCTGTCGACGGGATCCGTCCGCTGCGCCTGCCCCGATCCCGTATGTCTGCACGATATCGCCTCCGGATGTCCGGCGGTATCGGATCTCACGATAACCGGGATCGTCGCGAACGGAGACGACGTGCTGTTTTTCTGCACCGGGCAAAAGCCCTATTCCGGCGGAGCCGGACCCGGAGCGAAAGCGTTTCCCGAATCCCGTAACGAGCTCCGACGCCTGAATCTCCTCACCGGAGAGGGCACGGAGGTCTATTCCTACGAATCTTCCCGACACTCCACTATGACCGCCCGGATCGGAGGCGGATACGTATGGTACGTGACCCCCGACCTTGCCGACGACGTACCGGTTTACAATCTCGTCAGATACGGTTTGTCGGACGGACAGTACAAAACCCTCTGCTCATTCGAGGATGATATGGACGTCTGCTTCCTGACCGACGCGAGAGTATACGTCTCAAGATTCTTTTTCTCGGTACAGACCCCGGAAGACGTAGGCGTCGTATCTTTCGATTACGACGGCAAAAACAGGCGCGACGAGCCCTATTATTTCGCGACCTCCTCAATCTGCGGGGAGACCGGATTCGTCGCGCGCGTATACGACGACTTCCCCGGAGGCATCTCCCCGCTCACAACTCCGCATTTCGTATATTATAATATACTCACCCGGGAATATTTCGAGCTTCCCGCCGGGAAAAACGCGATAAGCATCGGATACCGGAAGACCGACGGACGGTATTATTTCATTTCCTCCGAAAAGGCAGCCGACTACTGGCGTGCCAACCCCTATTATGCCATGGCGGAGCTTGGGATCACCTACGAGGAATATCTGTCGACCGAAGAGTTCAAAAAAGTCGAAGCGAGAATGGAAGACGCCCTCTCCCGGGACCGCATGTACCTTATGAGCTGCGACGCGACCGGCGGAGATATCCGGACTCATTTCGAATACCCGGAAGGCGCCTTTTTCTCCCCCGCGGCGTCCACCGAACTCTATGACCCCGAAACGGGATACGTCTCCCCCGACGGAAAATGGTATTATTTCTCGGCCGTCCGGTTCGACACGGCCGGAGAAAAGTTCGGCAGGATAAATATCGAAACGGGTGAAGTCGAATACCCGGAAGGACTGGGAGGGGAGGAGTTTGTACTTCCGTGATTTGAGGCGGCGAAACAATTGAAAACTGCAAGTGAGCAGTGGGCAGTGGGGGGAATGAAAAATGAAAATATAAAGTGAAAAATGAACTGTCACTTTACATTTTTCGTTCTCTTTTGAAGCGTGAATTTTAATTTTTTACTTTTAATTCACTGCGGCGGCACGCGATATGAGGCTGTTAAAAAACTCGCTTCGCGGTTTTTTAACGAGCCGTCGAGAAATTGCTCGTCGCGAGGCCGCGACGTTTTTGCCCGTTTTTCAGCGAAAATCAAGCAAAAAAGCAGCAAAAAACGCAATTCTCGCGCAGAATCGGCGGCATCCCG
>CACZSP010000036.1 GCA_902783905.1 uncultured Ruminococcus sp. | reverse complement strand
GTTCTGCCGGATTTCCACGGATACGTCCGTCTTTTCCGTTTTCGAATTTGCGTAGAATTTTAAACGTTATCGGCTGAAGCACGACGCTTCGCGCTTAGGCTTCCGCAGACAAGGTAAACCGCAAGGACCAATAGCGAAGTGAGGATGAAAAGGGAATACCAGCTCGTCAGCACCGGAAGAGAGGACAGGAGGGGACTGTCGATATTCATTGCCGACGGGAATCCAAGGACGTATATCTCAAAAAATCCGAGGAGCATCATCAGGGCAAAACCTGCCGGGTAGAAAAAATACTTTTTCATCACCGGTCTGATTCTTCCGGTAATCAGAATGAACAGGCAGATCCAGAGAAGGACCGAATGGTGTACGAGCCCTGAAAAGCTGCGCAGGTCCCAGAAGGTCTGTTCGAAAAGAAAGTCGGGATAGATTACCGAGGCGGCTCCTCCGGCAAGACCGAACCATACGAGAAAATGATAAGCCGGATTGTCGTCTCTGCCGAATATTGCGGCGATCGCGGTGGCAAGGCTTGCAAACCCGCAGAATGTATACGGGATCAGGTTGATCCAGCCGTATACCGCGGGATCTTCTCTTATCTGAGCCGCTGTGACAGATACGCGGTTCACCGAGATACAGATCAGCAGAATGATCCCCGCGGCACGGAGTATCGTTCTCTCTTTCTTTTTGTCGGTGACGAAGCGCCTCAGCGCCCACAGCGAGAAAAAGGTCAGCAGGAGAGAAACTGCAAGGTAGATCAGATGTTCAGTACAGAAAACTCCGGGGTATTCCATTTTTTACGCCGTTCTCAAAGCGACTACCGGGTCCTTCCGCGCGGCGCTGCCGGAGGGGATTATTCCCGCTATAAGCGTCAGGAACACGCTGATCGCGACCAGCGCGGCGGCGGCGGCGGGAGGCAGATAGGCAGACAGCGTGTTGATCCCCGTGAGAGCGTGAAGAACAAGGTTCAGCGGTATGATGATCAGATAAGATACGATGACTCCGATAAGCCCCGACGTGAAGCCGATGAGCACAGTCTCTGCGTTAAAGAGCCCCGCCACGTTGCGCTTCGAGGCGCCGAGCGCCCGAAGCACGCCGATCTCCTTCGTCCTTTCCTGGACGGAAATGAGAGTGATGACTCCTATCATGATAGAAGAGACGATGAGGGAGATGGCGACGAAAGATATCAGAACGTAGGTTATGGCGTGGAGTATAGTGGTGATCGAGTCCATCATTATGCCGACGTAATCGGTATATTTGATCTTCTGTGCCTCACCTACGCCGTCGTTGTAATCGGCGATGGCCTGCTCGATCAGTTCCTTGTTGTCGAAAGTCGCGGTGTAAAGACTTATCGAAGCCGGAGAATCCCGGTCGACGCAGCCGAGCGTCTCAAGATTGCCCGAGAAGGTCGCGCTCGACAGATCCGATATCTCGTCGAAATATTCGGCGCACTGTTTTTCCGAATATCCTCCTACCGCGGCGTCAAGCGAGGATGCAAGGTCGGAGGCGGGAAGAGCGGAAAGGGCTTTTTCTATATTCTCGGCGTACTGGCGTTTGAAATTCTCCTCCAGCGCCGATTTTACTATGCGCATTATTTCGTCGTCGGTCATCGAGGAAATATATCCCGATACCGCGGACGGATCGACTCCCGACTGCTCCGACAGTCTCGAAAGCAGCATCTTTTCGAGCGTTTCACGGTCGAGGTTCTGAGTGCTCTGGGCTATGAACGCAGCGACCGCTTCATCCGACGGTATGCTCATGATCGAGATAAAGGCGCCGGCCTTTTCGGATTCCGACATCGAGGCGAGTTTTTTGCGAAGAGCGTCCGCCTTTTGTGCGTCGCTCATCGAATCGGCATATTCCCGGAAGGTCTTTCCGGTGAAGATATCGGTGGTCGGATCGTCAAGCTGGGCTTTCACTATCGCAGCGTTTCCGGCTTTTTCCATAACGTAGTCGGTCAGGCCTTTGGTATAGCCGATCGATCCGGAAAGAACGGTGTTCGACGCTCCCTCCTTTTTGCGGATGATCCCGCTCACACGCAGCCGCAGACCGCCCGCGTAAAGAATTTTCAGCCCGGATTCGCTTTCGCGCAGATCAGTGTATTTTCCCGTAGCCTGATCGTAAACGTAGCATTCGGATGGAAGGACGGTGCGGTATTCCGCCGAGCAGATCTCCTCGTAGGTCCAGGAACGGACCTTGTAATTGATCTCTTCCTTGCCGGACATCGATTTGATCACCGAATCGATCTCCTCCTGAGGAAGAAGTCCCATGGCGTACAGCGTCAGGTCGTTGAGCTCGTTGTGGGGGTCGACGACCAGGATTATCTCGTTGAATTCCTCCGGCCAGGAGCCGTAAAGGAGATCATACTGCTTGTAGAAAATATCGTTGACCGGTTTTCCGTCGATCCCCGGGAGCATTTCCTCCCACATGCTGTAGGATGACGAGCTGCGGTTGCCGATCAGGGACATGAACGGATTTGACGCCGAAAGCTTGCCGAGATCGTCGCTGCCGACTCCGGCGAATTTCGCGATTATCTCTCCCATCAGTTCGGAGGCGTCCGAATGGATTATCTTACCGTCTACGTTCTCGGTGTAGATGAGAGGATTGAGTCGGTAGGTGTACATGACGCCCGTCACCGAGTCTCTGAGTCCCGACGTGTCCTTTTCGTCGGCGATCCTTTCGTTCAGATAAGTCCCGAAGCCGCGCAGATCGTTCTGAGTCTTTTCGGCGGTGTTTATCGAGTTGATAAGATCGTATATCATCGCCTTGGAATAGACCGCGTCGAGCTCGTGCTCCCGGTCGCCTACTTTGCCCATAAACGTTCGGATTAGCGAACCGAGGTCGACGCTTTCGGCTTCGAGCACTATAGGATAAGCCGCGAGAGTTTCCTCCTGAACGGCGTTGATATAATTCGTCGCGCCTTCAGACACGGCGTAAATGAGGGCGATCCCTATGATCCCTATGCTTCCCGCGAAGGAGGTGAGGATCGTCCGTCCTTTTTTCGTAAACAGATTGTTGAGCGAAAGCCCGAAGGAGGTAAGTGCCGACATCGAGGGCTTCTTTTCGCGCTTTGCCGAAGCCGCTTTTCTCTCCGATTCGATCGCAAAAAGCATTCTTTCGGCTTCGGTATCGGATACG
>CACZSP010000035.1 GCA_902783905.1 uncultured Ruminococcus sp. | reverse complement strand
TCCGCAGATATCGGCATACTTATCGTAAGGGAAAACGCTCTCAATATACACGGCGCTTTTCCCAGCAAAACTCTCCAGCATTTCGTTTAAAGCGTCGCCGGCGGGAGAAAACGCAAGATGTATCCACGTCAGCATGTCTGCTTTGCTGCCGGGAGAGGGTTTCATCGAAACCACCGCCACCGAGGTATCCCGGACCGTCACTCCGGGAGTATCGCTGTATATATTGACAAATCCGGACTGTTCGAGAAGCGCTCTTGCTTCGGAATAGGTCATTCCCGTGCAGTTCGGAACCACGATCAGTCCGCCGCCTCCGTCCGCGTTCCTGATGACAAGATCGTTGATTTCCGCGCGGATTATCCTTGAGCCGCTGTATGAAAGTCCGAAGGAAACGAAGGTGTCGCCGCTGACGGTGACAGACTGTACGGCGTCCGGATGCATGGCCGAAGACCCCATCCTGACGGTAACGGTATGCTCGCCGTCTTTAACCCTGACCTCTCCGTAATATGCACGGAACACGCTGGAGGCGGCGATCTTTTCTCCGTCGACGAGGATCTCGTATTTAACTCCGTTCATGATCGAAAAGACGTTGTCGATCCTGACCCCGATACCGAGAATACTTCCCTCCCGGGGCTCGCCGGTTTCCGCAGCGGGCCCTTCCTCCTCTGCCGCCGATGCCAGATATTCAAAATACCTCTGCAGCGATTCCACGCTCATGCCGTCTCCGAAAAGCCCGACGTCGGCTCCGGTCGACTCGACGTACTCGTTTGCGCAGGTCAGATAGTCCATGACCGGCATATAGTTTTCGCCGCCGTATCTGGATTCGAACGCCTCGCTGTCGAATGACAGCTTCCCGTCGATTATATCCACCGACGGAGGATCGACGAAAAATCCGGTCGGCTCTGCCGTGAGCAGATCCGCCGCTTCCGGAGCCGTGGCCTCTTCGAAAACGTTTCTGACGCCGCAAAGCTTGTCAAGAAAGACAAGCGACGTCATGCCGTTCTCGGGCAGAGAACCGTCGGGCATAATTATCGAAGACGCGCTTTTTATCATGTCCTCGACGTCTTCTCCGGACATCGTACCGGAAAAGACCGTCCCGACTTCGATCCCGACCTCGCGGTATCCTGACTGTCCGGCGTCATCCGCAAAAGAATACGCTTCCTCACTCTTCTGTCCCCATTTTACTATGACCGCGTTAAGACCCTTCCAGGCCGACGCGTAACCGGCGGGTATGGTAAACGTGCCTCCCGGTCCTGGACGCCCCGCGTGACGGATGATAAGACCGATACCGATCGCCGCGACAAGACACAGGGATACGGCGGGGACGACGACCGCCCGAAACCGTTTCGCGCGGACGGCGCGGCGCCCTTTTTCCTTTTCCGCTCTTGCGTATACGTCACTCAACGCCTCTTCGTAAGATCTCATATTCCTCTCTCTCCGTGATGACCGCCTTCAGCGCCCGTTTCGCGTTGTAAATCAGGTCGGAAATCTGCCGCGGGCTCTTTTTTTCAAGCGCCGCTATCTCCCTGACGGGCATTTCCTCAAAATAGCAGAGATACAGCGCCCGCCCGTATTCCGGCTTCAGTTCGCCGATCGCCCGGTGAAGCGTACGGCGACGCTCCTCCGCGAACGCCCGCTCGAAAAATGTGTCTTCGGTATCGGACACCGACGCGACGTCGGGCGCCGTCCGGCGGCGCTTTCGCATATAATCGATCGCCGCGTTGCGCGCCAGCGCGTAAAGCCAGGTTTTGAAAAGCGATTTCCCCGAAAAGCGCGGTCTGTCGAGCCAGATCCGGGCAAAAACGTCCTGGGAAATATCCTCGGCCGTCTGCAGGTCGCCGACGTACCGGAGGATGAACAGAATCATTCCGTCGCGGTACCGCCTGAAAACGTTCTCAAATCCCGCCGGGTCGCCGGAAAGGAACTTTTCGTATTCAATGCTGCCGAAATCTTCCAAGTTCCTCTCCTTCCCGCTCTTCCGAAGCCGCTTTTCATATATTAGACGAAAATCGAGGCAAAATCCCGAAGTAAAACCGGAAATTTTTCACCCTGCCTGCGAAAAACCGCACGGCAGGGTGAAAAATCAACGGTCAATAACGTAAAGGGTCACAAGTCCCGCCACCGCCTCGGCGGTCCATCTGTATCTTCCCAGACAGTATGTCACGTTTTCGTCTCTCGTCGAATCGTTGTAGGTATATACGAGTATCTTTCCGTCGGGATTGCGGACCGCCAGCGTCCTGACGGAGCGGTATGCCGACGAGGTAAACAGGACTCTGGCGCCCGGCCGGATAAAGTGAGAGTAGATATACGACTGAAAATAGGTGTTTCGCCTGCCGACCCGCTCTCCGTCGCGGAAAATCGGCGAGCAGCAGCCGATGTCACGGCTGTGATAGGGTCCGCCGTCTTTGTCGAGCAGAAGATTCCACTCGACGACGGCGTTTGCGTAACCGTCCAGAACGCCGATGATCTCAGAGCGGTACTTTCCGTACATCCTTGCCGACAGCCCGTGACAGAATTCGGTCTCGACCAGCACCCTGTCCGGGAACGCCGCGTGCATCGCCTCGAGTTCTCCCGTGTGCACGCCGTTGTACCAGTGAAATCCGGCGCCCCAAACTCTGTCGCCCAGCGCCGCGTATATTTTCGAGGCGTGGTCGAACATTCCTCCGCGGTTGAAGTCCCAGCAGAGGATTTTTATTTCACGGTGATATCCCGACAGCACCTCCGAAAGCACCCGGGTGAACTCCGTCAGCTCTTCGTCCGTCCACTCGCAGCTTTCCCATTTGTGAGAACCCGGCTCGTTCTGCGTCGTCACGGCGGAGATGACGATTCCCTCTTTTTCGTATTCTTCGATGAATTTCAGAAAATACTCCGCCCACGGCCGGTAGAATTCCGGCTTCAGCTTCCCGCCGATCATCGAGCCGGAGGTCTTCATATACCCCGGTGGCGACCAGGGCGAGGCGAAAAGGAAGATCCCGTCGGGAGCGGCGGCAAGAGCGTCGCGGATAAACGGAATGACCGCTTCCCTGTCGCGCGAAATATCGAAGGTGGAAAGATCCGCGTCGCCGTCCTTCGTATAACAATACTCTCCGGTCGCAAAATCGGATGAATTGATGCATACCCGGCAGAAATTGTACCGCAGGCCGCCATCTCCGAAAAGATCTTCGATGACCCGTCTGCGGCCCTCGGAATCAAGTTTTTTGTAGTTGACGGCGCTCGCCTCGGTAAAAGCCCCGCCGAATCCGAAGATCTCCTGCTTTTCAAGATCGATTATATCGATCCTGTCCCTGCCGCGTCCGAGACGGGCGGGATTCTCCTCGACGGTCAGCCGCTCGGGAGCGACCTTCGTGATATCTCCGTCGGCGTAAATGTATTTTTCAAGCAACGTCATTTTTCCGCACCGTCCCGTGAAAACCTGAAATGTCCGACGACCGTCATCGAGCCGATATCGTCGGCTTCGACGGCGCGCCTGATATTGTCCGCGTGATGTATTATATACGGTATGCCCGATCCGTTGCGTACGTCCGAGCAGATCGCGATATGTCCGTCGAATACGACGATATCCCCCGGCATCCAGTCGGAGGGACGGCGCAGGGAAACCGTCAGCTCTTCGGCGTTGCGCCTGAAGAAAACGAGCAGGTTGCGCACGCGCCGGAAGTCTATGTTCGGATCGTGCGCCTCTCCTTCGGCAAAATACGCGCCCGCGTCCGCGGCGATATCGGCGTCCACCATATCCTTGAGGGAATATCCGGCGGCGGCGAAAGCGTGCCAGATCACGTCGGTGCAGACGCCTTCTCCCTCGTCGGGATACCCGCCGGCGTAGTATTTGCTGACGTACTCGGGATCGGTCGCGATATACTCCCTGGCTCCGGCGACCATATCGGCAAAATCGTCGATCCCGTCGCCGTCGGCGTCGCGGCCGCTTTGCAGGTCGTCAAAGCCGAAATCCGCCGCATTATGAGGCCTGAAATTCGACGCGATACCCGCCGCTATCCAGCATACGGCAAGCACGGCGGCAAGACACAAAAGGATGACGAGCGCCGCTCTCTGCCTGCCCGTTACCGGTTTTATTTCTCTCATCACGGCCTCCTCCAGCCGGCTCCGTTCATAATTCCGCAACAATTATTCTGTGGAAAACTCTGTGGTAAATGTGCAAAACCTGATCAAAAATACGGGTTTTGACAGCTTTTTCACCTGTTTTTCAGTTTTTTTGCTGTTTATAGTCACAAAAATGCTTGTGGAAAACTATTTTTTTTAAAATTCACAAAAGTTTACAAAATACCGCTTGCGCCGCCCGAAATCCGCTTTCAGAGCCCGCAGATAAAGGTCTCGACAGGAAGGAAATCCTTCGCATATCCCTTGACTCCGTCGTCCGCCTTGCCCGCCGACGCGAGAAGCGCGCGGATCCTTTCGGGAGAGGTCCTGTCGGCGGCCGCAAGATATTTTGACAGCGGATAAGGCTTGATCCCCGTCGCCGTCGATATTGCGTCGGGCGTCATTCCGTCGCGCCTGCACGCCGATACGGCGGCAAGATCGCAGATCACCCTTACGATCTCCGCCATAACCGCCACCGGCTCCGCCTGCCTTTCCTTCATAACGGCAAGGGCGGAAAGCGCCGCCCGGCGGTCGAAGGAAAGTATCGCGTCGGACAGCGCGAAGGCCTCTGCTTCCTGTGTCGCGCATCCTGCTGCCCGCACGTCGTCTTCGGTCACTCTGTCCCTGCCGGATGCGAGAACGTACCATGATATCTTGTCGATCTCGGAGGAAAGACGTGTCATGTCGCTGCCGCAGACCGACACGGTGAAGGCGCAGACCGGTCCGTCCGCCGTCACCCTGTTTCCCGAGTAATGCTTCCCCACCCAGCCGTTGAGACGGGCGCCCGTGACCTTTTCAAAGCAGACCGGCACCGCAGCCGCGGCAAACTTTTTGAATATCGCCGACGGCCTTTTCGGATATCCGGGATCGAAGGAGCCGGCGGGAAAGACTATTATCACCATCGAAAGATCGTCGTCGGATATTCCTTCGAGGATCGACAGGAAATCGTTCATCTCGTTCGGGCGCAGATCGGAAGGCGAGAGCGTTATCTCGACAAGCCGGAGCTGACCGAACATAGGCGGCACCGCGAGGGCGTCGGAAAAGGCGTCGGGCGAAAAGGAATTGCCGTCGAAGCGCGTCACGTCGAACGACGGATCGGCAATAAAGGCGCTTCTTGCCAGCCCCAGTGCGTATTTTTTCAGATAATCCTCGTCCCCGTAAAAGAAATACTTTTTCGGTATGCCGCCCGGAACTCCGGGTCTTATCTTTTTTCTGAAATCGGATTCGGTAAGGGTCTCGTAGATCATTCTTCTGCTCTCAGTTCAAGTTTGCCGCCGGTTTTTTTCAGGTCGTTCTGCAGGGCGTCGCAAAGCTGCGGATAGGTATATTTTTCCCCTTTTTCATCGGTCGCCGTCCAGTTTTCGGTCCCGAGATACGTCACTTTCATATCCTTCCGGCATCCGGCGAAGAAGTCCCATTCTATGCTTTTTACTCCGGCGGGGATGACGAAGGAGGAAAGATCAGTCCCCATCGCCAGGTGCCCCGTCAGCTTTTCGACACAGTCGGGAAGAGACAGCGCCGTAACGACTCCGGGATTATCCGGGATGGCGGCGGATCTGCCCGTTTCCGTTATCTCCTTCCAGCGCTTTTCCGCTTCTTCCCTTCCGAAGGGCGCGCCCTTCATTCTGCATTCGGATTCATAAATCAGCCACCGATAATAGCCCGCTTCAAGTTCGGCATCCAGCTTGTCGTCAAAGGAATAGGACGGCGCGTACTTCTTCAGATTCATATACACATGAGTGACGTACTCAGCTTCGGTCGCGCCTTCACGAAGTACGTAAATATCCGTCTCCGCGCACTGAGGATACTGCTTCAGGAGCGCATCCGATTCTCTTTCGCTCGCGCCGTCGGAAAGATTTTTCAAATCATAATACGACAGGAACACGTTAAGATACCACCAGTTGGAGTTGTTCGATCGCTTGATCGCATTTAATCTTTCTGTGATCGGCTTGTCTTTGTAATAATCCTTCCAGTCGACCTTCCTGGCTCCATCGATATCGGCAGCCATGGCATTTATGGTATCGGCGAACAGTTCTGTAATTTTTTCCATTCCCCCGCGGGTCAGCATCTGCGGAAGGCTGTTTTTGCAATCCGTCCCGATATCGCAGCCCACGACGGTTTTTCCGTTGAAGGTCTCGGGGACGGTCACCTCGAGAAAATCATATTTCCCTGGATTTTCAACGGCGCCGAGATATGCTCCGTCGTTTCGTTCGGCAAAGACCAGCTCAGGCGCCCCGGTCATTACGCGCGCAGGCGTACTATCTTCATACGTCACAGCTCCGGACGGATCAGACCCGCATCCGGCAAGCGACGAAAAAACGACCGCCGCGAGAGCAAAAAAAACCGCTGTTCTTAACGCAACCGTTTTTGTTTTCATATCGACACCTCCGATCGATTCCGGTCTGCTCCGGTCATCGACAACATCATAACACAATTTGCCGCCGCTGTCAATCGTTTTGCGGCATATTATAAAATTGTTGACAAAAAAGAAAAAATATAATATTCTATTGTCTGTAAAGTGACACCCCGGGGCGTATTTTTGCGTCTTTACAGGTGAGCGGTACCCAAATCGGAAAGAACGGAGGAAAGACGGAATGACCGGAGACCGGAATTCAATAACCGAAACGATCGTCGGCCTTCTTTTCCGCCGCGACGAGGAGGGGCTCCGTCAGACCGAGCGCGTTTACGGGGAGGGAATGCTCTCTCTTGCCGCCAATATCACCGGAAACCGCGAAACGGCCGAGGAGATCCGCAACGACGCGCTGATGAAGCTGTGGAACACGATCCCTCCCGAACGTCCGGAAAGCCTTCACGCCTACGTGATGCGCATAACGAGAAATCTCGCGATAAGCCGGGTGCGTGCGGAGGCGGCGCAGAAGCGTCCCCGGATCGAATGCGAGCTGGACGACGCGCTTCCTGCCGCGGCAAGTCCGCACAGAGACCCGGCCGACGAATACGCTCTCGGAGAAGCGATCAACGCATTTCTGTCCGGGATCGACGTCCGCTCGCGACGGGTCTTCGTACTGCGCTATTTTTCGGAGGAGAGTATCGCGTCGACAGCAAAAATCACCGGTCTTTCCGAAGACGCCGTAAAATCGCTTCTGAAGAGGACGCGCAAAAAGCTGAAAAAGCATCTTGAAAAAGAGGGGTGGTCACTGTGAAAAAGAAAGACAACACCGGCGGGAGCGGGCTTCTGCGCTCGGCTATGAGCCGCATAGACGACCGGTGGATAGACGAGGCGGCTTCGGCGCCCGCCGCGCCGCGCAGGGGAAAGATACTGCGCGCCGTCGCAATTGCAGCCGCCGCGGCGATCATACTGACGTCGGTCCCTCTCGGCATCTTCCTGTCGAAAAGAGCGCTTACGGAACCCGAGCCCGAACTGCCGGAATACGACGTCTCCCGCGGACTTTCGGTCCTTCCCGAAGCTCTGCGCGGCGTGACGGTCACCGCCGATGGGGCGAACGGCAGGATCATCCCGGCGGATTCGACTTTTACCGTAAAAACGTCGGGCGACACGTCACCCGAAGAGCTTGCCGCGAACCTTTCGCTGACGCCGTCGACCGATTTTTCGGTTACGGCGCTCTCTTCCCGGGAATTCAGAATATCCCCCGCGTCCGGTAAACTGAACGAAGGCGCGATATACCGTCTTTC
>CACZSP010000034.1 GCA_902783905.1 uncultured Ruminococcus sp. | reverse complement strand
CATATTCCTTCATCATGTCACTGAGCAGGCCGTTTCCCTTTTCGGCGCCGAATCCCAGTCCGAGCGCCACCTTGTCGTTTTCCTCGATGCCGACGAAGCAACGGAACCCGAGGAGGTCGTCAAGCGGGCGCACCAGCTCTACGTCGGTATCCAGATAGATTCCTCCGCAACGGTATATGATATCGAGTCTTGCGTAATCCGGAACGAATCCCCACTTGCCGGCGTCGTAAGCCTGCTTCATATAAACGTTTTTCGAAACGTCGTAACTGCTCTCGTCCCATCTTACGATCTCGTAGTCCGGGCAGTATTTCTTCCAGCTTGCAAGACACTTTTCTCCGAGCCTGCTCATCGGCTTCCCGCCGAACCAGCAGTAATGGATGATTTTCGGGATCATTCGTCACCTTTTTTGTCGGGATACCGTCAGGGAAGCTTTCCCCCGGCGATCATCGCGTATTTTTCAACGGCATCACGGGCGACCCGGTCCGTTTCGAATCTTTCTTCGATCATCCGGACGCATCCGGGCGTTTTCTGAGAAAGAGAGCTTTTTTCGGCGATTGCCGAGCGTATCGCGCCGGCGACCGCGGAAACGGTCGTCGGAACTCCCCATCCGGCCCCGTATTCGTTTACCGCTCCTGAAACGGCAGTCCCGTCGGTCACGATACAGGGTATTCCGTACGACAGCGCCTCGAGAATACCCATCGGCATCCCTTCGCTTCGCGAACACTGAACAAAAACGTCGGTACAGAGCAGTATCCTCTCCTTTTCCGGCCCGGTAACCGGATCGAGAACCGAAACGACGTCGCCGACCCCGTTCTTTGAAACGAGCCCTTCGACCTGCCGGCGCCTTCCTTTAACGTCCGGACCGTAAAGAGCAAAACTGCTTTTCGAGGCGAGGATATCGTCTTTCGCGGCCGATACCGCCTCAAGAAGGATATCAAGACCCTTGATGCGCCATTCGTACCTGCCGATATATACGAAACGGACACCGCTGCCGGCAGACGGAACGCGTATCCTCCCCGTGACTTCGACGCCGTTGGGAGAAACTATGCTTCTTCCGGCAAAACGCGTGTGGTTCCGCTCTTCGTCCGACAGGAACTGCACCGCTGCGGCACCCGTCAGAAACGGATGAAACAGAAGTACGTTTGCGGCGGTTTTCTTGAGTATCTTTTTCCGCTGGGCCTCGCGCCTGAGTTCCCCGTGCGGGATGATGATATACGGAATTCCGCTTTTTTTCAGCTTTCGGAAGATCGGAAGGTAATCGGTGCGGTAGAATTCGTGAAATACTGCGACGTCGGGCCTGCCGAATCCCGGCAAATCCGCGTCCGGGAACCCGGAAGAAGCGTCGAACTGCGGAATTCCGCGCTTCCCGAGGTCGGTAAAACGTATTCCGCGGACGTTCAGCAGCGCGGTATCGGCATACGAACTCTGAGCCGAAACCTGCGATTTTACCGCGACCGGAACTCCGCTGCATCCGTCGTCGTTTATCGAAGCAATATGCAGAATCTTCATTGGGGCCCCGGCTTTTTCCTCAAAAACAGCTTATACAGCAACCGCCTTGTCCGTCCCGGAAGGACAGCGACGATAAACTGCAGGGCGCAGGTGAAAACATAATCCCGTTTGCCGATAAAACCGGTACCCAGGATCATCTTTCTTCCCTGCCTGTATTTTTTGAAATAATCGAGACCGCCGCGCCTGACGATCATATCCCGTCCCGTTCTGAACAGGACGAGACAGTCGTCGATATTCGCGCAGTAAGCGCCGGACATTATCATCCTGACCCAGAGCATATCGTCTTCAAGCAGCGGACAGTCCTCGTAATTCCCTGCCCTGAGAACGGCTTCTTTTCTGAACATCACCGTTCCGTGGTTGAAAGCCGATCTTCTCTTCTGATATTTTACTATACCGGAGTGAGTCAGCGGTACCGATCTCCGTGAAATAACGTTCGAACGGTCTCCCTCGAATTCAAGTATATGGCTTCCGACGATATCCAGCTCGGGACGGGCTTCGAATTCGGCAAGTTCTTTCTCGAACCTGTCCTCCCTTGCAATATCGTCGGTGTCCATCCTCGCTATCAGACCGAAAGTGCACTCGGGAACGCCCGCGCGGAGCGCGAGCCCGAGCCCGCGGTTTTCGGACAGAGGAATTCGCCTGATCAGGCCGGGATTTTTTTCCTGATATTCGTCAAGAAGCGAGTAAAGGCCCGGAGTGAGCGGTCCGTCCTCGACCACTACCCACTCGTCGGCGGGCACCGTCTGGCGAAGAAGGCTCTCGAAGCACTCGCGTGCGTATTCAGGCTTCTCCCTGTCGTATATCGACATAAGAACACTGAAATGTTCCATTTTTATCAACAAATCTCCGAAAACGCCGGAAAAACGCGGCGTTTATTCTTTTTTTCCCCCGAATACCGCGAAAACCGTTCTGAACATCGTCCCGATATCCCGGAAGAATCCGAAATTCCGTACCGATTCAAGATTGATTTTCATCTTCTGCGGAAGAACGTCTTCGATATAGACTTTGTCGACGTCTTCGGCGGCTTCGAGAAGCTTTTCCTCGTCCATATAGCGGATACTCGCCTCGGAGGTTATTCCCGCCGGCAAAAGGAGGGTGGCGTAATACGCAGGAAGATACCGTTCAACGTATTTAACCGCCTCGGGTCTTGTGCCGACGAAACTCATATTTCCGGATAAAACGTCTAAAAGCTGAGGGATCTCGTCAAGGCGGAGACGTCTCAGTTTTTCACCTATCCCCGTTATCCGCGGATCCTTCCCGGGTGTCACGGCCGTACCGATCGTTTCGGCGCCCTCCACCATCGTGCGGAATTTGTGTATCCGGAAACGTTTTCCGTTTTTGGTGACTCGCTCCTGCCTGTAGATCGCCGGCCCCTTTGAATCCGTCTTTATCAGAAACGCGATGACCGCCATCGGCAAAGACAGAAGAAGAAGGAGCAGACAGGCGGTCACAATATCGAATACACGCTTGAAAAAAATCGCTGCCCGTTTCCCGTTCAGAAATTCCCAGTAAGGTCTGACCTCGGGAATTCTCATAAAGTCCGGAAGTTTTTCCCACTTTGAGAGCATCTCAGCGCATTACCTTCCGTACGGCGGATTCAAAACACTCGCAGACCCAGGCGACGTCGTCGTCCGAAAGGAGCGTGTGCAGAGGGAGCGTTACCAGATTGCGGAAATAGGCGTACGCGTTGGGACAGCGCGAGCAGTCCGCGCCGTACGCCGTCATCATCGGAAGCGGTTTGTAGTGTACGTTCGCGGCGACTCCCGATCCGGCAAGCTCGCGTATGACTGCGTTTCGCTTCTCCTCGTCCGCTCCGGGAATACGGGTCAGATAAAGGTGATTCGAACCGCTTTTGTCTTTTGTCGAGTGAGAAAGACGGAATACCCCGAGCCGGTCGCAGAGCGCGTCGTACTCTTTGATAATCTCCGCGCGGCGGCGGATGAGTCCGGGGTATCTGTCAAGCTGGACCAGTCCGATCGCGGCGGTGATGTCGGTCATATTGCACTTGTACCAGGGACCGACGATATCGTATTCCCAGGAACCGCTCTGCGACTTTGAAAGCCCGTCCTTGTTCTGTCCGTGAAGTGAAAGAAGCTGGAAGACAGAGTAAAGCTCGCCGTTTTCGATTCCGTCGAACTGCCGCCAGGTCGCGGCTCCTCCTTCGGCAGTCGTAAAATTCTTGACGGCGTGGAAGGAAAACGATGTGAAATCGGCGATGTCCCCGCAATTCTTCCGTTCTCCGCGGAAAACGGCGGACGCTCCGAGGGAGTGAGCGCTGTCGGCGACGACAGCGACTCGCCCGACCGACTCCTGAATTCTCGACGACAGATCGCCGAGCCTTGTGCCGTCCGGGCTTTTCGGGACGAAAAGCCGGCGCTTTTCTTCGACAGCCCCGAATATTTCGCCATAATCGGCGGGAATCCCGCCCAGATCGACGGGTATGACGGCCTTGGTTCTTTCGTTTATCGCGGCGGAAAGAGCGTCCGGGTCCATTCCCGGCATGTGCGTATCCGGATCCCCGTCCTTCCGGATATCGACGAATCTGACCGACGCTCCGCAGTGAAGAGCCGCCGACGCGGTCGCGGTGTAGGTGTATGCCGGAACAACCACCTCGTCCCCCGGACCTACGCCGAGAACTCTCAGATTAAGCTCTTCGGCAGCTGTCGCCGATCCGAGACAAACGAGACGGTTTCCGTACTTTTCGCGGTTTTCGTCGGTCGTACAGTCGATATCGTTGCGGCCTTCCGCTATAAACGCCCGAAGGCGCCTCTCAAGAAGTTTTGTCCTGGGTCCTGTGGTTATCCATCCGGAGCGCATTGCGGCTGCGACCTCGGCGATTTCCGCCTCGGTCAAGTCCGGAGGGCTGAATTTTATAATGCGTTTCTCCATTTTGGTCAGCTCAATGAATTGTTACCGATTTTTTTCCGAAGCAGCTTCTGACGGCGCCGATGATCAGCGACAAATCCTCTTCCGTCATCTTGATATCCGACGGCAGGCACAGCCCGCGGTCGAAAAGATCGTATCCGACGGGATAATCTTCGACGGTCACGAGCTTTGATCCTTCGTAGACCTTCTGAAGGCTCATCGGCTTCCAGATCGGTCTACCCTCGGCGTTGGCCTTTTCCTTCATCGCGTCGAGCACCGTCATCGGAAGGACTCCGGCGCCGCGGTCGATCAGCATGCAACTCAGCCAGTAGTTCGGATCGCATCCTTCCGGGACCGGGTTCATCGTTACCGGAAGATCGGCAAAGCCGGCCCGGTAGGTCTCGTATATATGCTTTTTCGCCTGCCGGTGCTCTTCGAGATGGAGAAGCTGCCCGCGGCCGATGCCCGCGCAGACGTTTGACAGGCGGTAGTTGTAACCGATATCGTGATGCTCGAACCAGATAACCGGCTCCCGCGACTGGGTCGCGTATTTCATGGCAAGATCGTGCGACTCTTTGTCGGGTGTGAGCAGCATCCCTCCGGAGGAGGACGTTATGATCTTGTTGCCGTTGAAAGAAATAACGTTGTATTTTCCGAACGTTCCGCAGTGTCTGCCGTGATAGAACGAACCGAGAGCCTCCGCCGCGTCCTCGATCAGAACGGCGCCGTGCCTGTCGCAGATCTCGGTTATCTCGTCCATCTTCGCTGCCGTCCCGAACAGATGAACCACCGAAACGTGCTTCACTTCGGGGTGCCGCTCAAAGGCGAGCTCGAGCGCCGCGGGATCCATGTTCCAGGAATCGCGTTCGGAATCGATGAAGATCGGAACGCCGCCTTCGTAGGTGATCGGAAAAACGGTGGCGCAGTAGGTCGAATCGCTGACGAACACCGGAGTCCCTTTTTTTATTCCGGCAAGCTTGTATGCAAGATGGAGGGAGGCGGTTCCCGAATCGAGAGCGATCGGGAAGAATTCGGATGGAGACGTCGCGTTGATATACTCCGCGATCTCCTTTTCGAAGTTGTCGATGTTGAATCCGACCGGAGCTATCCAGTTCTTTTCGAAGGCCTCGTTGACGAACTGCCGCTCCTCTCCGTGGATGGTCGGAGACGAAAGATAGATCTTTTTCATACTGAAACACCTCGGTGATTCCGTTTTCTTTTCTCGATAATTCTTTCGCAGACGGCGACGTCCTCCGGGCGGTTTACGCCGCGAAGATCGTCGGGATCGTCGGTCATATAGGTGTCCACTCTGTACCCGCGCGAGGCGAGGATACCCGGCACTTCGGTCAGATAGTACTCCCCCTGGGCGTTGTCTGTGGAAAGCAAGGGAAGCGTTTCGAAAAGCAGTTTTGAATCGAAGACGAGAACCCCGGCGAAAAGCTCGCCGACAGCCGCCTCCTCGGGGGTGCAGTCCCTGCCCTCGACTATTCCGACAAACGCTCCCGACCGATCGCGTCTGATCCTGGCCCAGTCTGTTATTTCGGGATCGGACGCCGTCATCAGAGTACAGGCAGCCCCAGACTCTGCGTGACGGCGGCACATTTCGGACATCGATTCACGGCGGAAAAGAGGCATATCCCCGAAGGTGACAAGCACGGTTCCGTCAAAATCCCGGAAAGCGCCGGCGCAAACGGCGACCGCGTTTCCGGTACCGAGCTGCTTTTCCTGGGTTACGAAGTTGTATCCTTCCCCGACCGAAGCGGCAACCTCTTCCTTTTTGTACCCTACGACGATATAAACGTCCTTTTTTTCGATAAAATCCAGCTGCTCGAGTACGCGGTCAATGAGCGTCCTCCCCGCGACTTTGTGAAGCACCTTCGGCAGATCGCTTCCGTCGACGGCAAGCCGCGTTCCTTTTCCCGCCGCCGGAACGATCGCCCGTATTCTTCCCGAACCGCGGCTTTCGCCGGTTGCATTGTTCATTCGCTTACGCTCCAGAGTTTTGCCGTTTCATCGGCGGAAAGATTGACGCCGAGATGAAGACCGGAGTAGATTTCGTTCAGTATTCCGACTATATCCGCCAGGCGCCTCTCCATTGCCGCGAGCAGCGTCAGCTGCGTGCGGCAGCGGTCGAGATTCTGACCGGGATACGACGTGCTGTAATAGGTGTCGCCGTTGATATAATCCGCAAGGAATCGGATTCCGTCCTCCGACGTTATGACGAGCGACGAGAGCGGGAGAAGGCGCAGCTCGTCGGGAGTCAGCATACTTCCGCACTCCTCCAGATATCCGCGCGCGTAACGCTCGTACAGACCGATATCGAAATTCACCTTCGAAAGATCCTTTTCGTCGTCCCGCGCGGTATTCGTGCCGATTCGCATGCTGTCGCCGAAGTCGTAAAGAGGCGTCGAAGGCATTACAGTGTCGAGATCTATCACGGCAACCGGCAGACGCGTCTCTTCGTCGAACAGAACGTTGTTGAGATTGCAGTCGTTGTGACAGACGCGCAGAGGGATAACCCCTTCGTCGATCGCGGACGAGATAACGCCGAAACAGGCGCGTCGCCTGCGGTAAAACGCTATCTCGTCGCAAACCCCGGCGACCCTTCCGGCGGGATCTGCCGAAACCGCCGACTCAAGATCAAGATAACGGGAAAAAGTATTGTGAAAATTCGGAATTACAACCCCGACATCCCCGGGATCCACGTCCGACATTTCGCGAAGAAACAGTCCGAAGGTCCTTCCGGCGTTGTAAAAAGTATCCGGGGAATCGGGAATGTCAAGCGAATAAACGTGATCGAAAAACGAAAACATCCTCCAGCATCCGCCGGCTGCCCGAAGGAAAGGATCTCCGTTTTCCGTCGGGACGAGCGTCTGTACCGCTCCGGTTCCTCTCGTACCCGGAAGACGGAGCTTCCCGTACAGATGCTCGGTGGTCAGCCGGTAGTTTGCCATAAGCAGATCAGGATCGCCGAACACGTTGGTATTGATCCGCTGCAGAAGATATTTGCGTACCGTTCCGTCATCCGATTCCGTTTCGACGAAATAGGAGCGGTTGATATACCCTTTTGTTATCTGAACGATTCTTTTCGGCGTGCCTTCCGTCCCGAAGCGGGAGACGACGTTATCCATACCGTCCAGCGGAGACGGTCCGCATTGAAGTTTTTTATCCGGCATAGGTTACACTCCGCGTTTCTGTCCGCTTTAAGAATAAATATATACATGATATTATATCATAAAGGCGCCGAAAAAACAAGTACCGGACCGGCGTAAGACGAAAAAAGAATGCCGGAAGACTCTTTTCTGGAGTGTTCCGGCATAAATATTCGGATATCCGATTAAAGGCGGATTTACAGTCAAAACTTGTCCCGGAGGCGGCGCGAAACT
>CACZSP010000033.1 GCA_902783905.1 uncultured Ruminococcus sp. | reverse complement strand
TCCGACAATCTTTCGAACAACAAATTCAACGGAGATCACGGCGAGCACAATCTTGTCACCGGGTACGTCAGAGAGCATCCGAACGGCATTATTATTTTCGACGAGATTGAAAAAGCCCACATCAATACGATTCATCTTTTCCTTCAGATTCTTGACCAGGGCGAGCTGACCGATATGAAGCTCAAGCGTAAGGTGTCCTTCCGTAATACCATCATTTTCATAACGACGAACGCCGGCCAGAGTCTTTACGAGGATACCACTGTTACCAATCTTTCGGGAATTCCGAGAAAAGTCATTCTCGAAGCATTGAGGACGGATATCAATCCGACGACAAGAGAACCATTCTTCCCGGAATGCATTACAACAAGGTTTGCCAACGGCCACGTTGTTCTTTTCAATCATCTTGAGCCTTTTGCACTGTCGGAAATTGTCAGGACCGAACTCGAACTTCAGGTTGAACTTTTCAGAAAAAAATACAACGTGGATATCGAATACGATCCAGAAACGCTTTCGGCTCTTATTCTTTACAATTCCGGAGGAGTTGCCGACGCCCGCACGCTGAGAGGAAACGCACGCCGACTGATAGTCAACGAAGTTCAGTCGGTAGTAATGCAGATATTCGAAAAATCCGGGAAAGAAGTCAACCGGATTAAAAATATCAGGATGACGGTTGATCCTGATCATTCGGGAGAAGACGTAAGGAAACTGTTCGAATTCAAGGACAAATACCGCGTTACTGTTTTCTCATCCGAAAATCCGGCCGAACTGATCAGAAGCGCTTCTCCTTCAAATTTCGATTTTGCATGCTGTTCAACGCCCGACGAATACAAAAAAATGCTTCGCGGAGTAGTTGACTTTGCCCTGGTCGATCCGCTGTTCGGATTACTTGAATCCGACAGAAAGCCGAACGATATTGAGGACGTCAAGTCTCAAGGGATGGAAATCTTCAGGTATCTTCAGGAATATTATCCCGACACACCGGTTTATCTGCTTGACACCGAGGGACGCGGAGAAAAAGCATTCGATACGCTCCTCGCATCGGGAGCACGCGACGTGATTCCCGTGAACTCGGACGACGTTGAGGCGCTTTCCGCTGCTATCCACGGCATAGCGGCAGGTGCTCTCATGAACAACAACTGTTTTGCCCTCGGAAGAAGCGGAAAAATGCTGAATTTCAACTGCTCGCAGTATTCGGACGGCGGAGAAACGGCGGTTGTTTCTTTTGACAATCTTTCCGTCGATTACTCGCCGTCATCCGCTGACCGCGGATCGATGGCGCGAAAAGCCGGGGGTTCCACGGTAACATTCAACGACGTCATTGGAGCACGGGCTGCAAAAGCCGCTTTGCGTGATTTCTGCAAATACGTTTCAAATCCCAAGGAATATTTGCTGAAGGGTGAAAAAATCCCGCGCGGAATACTTCTTTACGGCCCTCCGGGAACCGGAAAAACCATGCTTGCCAAAGCGCTGGCTAACGAGGCCGACGCCGCCTTCTTCCCTACTTCCGCGACATCATTCTTTGCTCCGTACGTAGGTCAGAGCGAAGGAAACGTCCGTGAAATCTGGAGAAAAGCGAGAAAATACGCACCGAGCATACTGTTCATAGACGAAGTCGACGCGATCGGTAGACTCCGTACCGGTTCGATTTCCACGGCTCACAACGAGGACGTTCTCAACGCCTTCCTTGCCGAAATGGACGGATTTTCAACCGACGACCGTCGTCCGGTATTCGTGATTGCGGCAACCAATTACGGAATCAAGGGAGACAGCGGCAGGGTTCTCGACCCTGCATTCGTAAGGCGTTTCGACCGGCATATTCTCGTCGATCTGCCCGACTGCGACGAAAGATTCGAATTCCTGAACAAACGCCTTGCCGATCACGGAGTTTCGTTTGGAGACAAACAGGACGAGCTTTTGAGAAACGTCGCCGAACGGAGCGGAGGGATGAGCTGCGCGGATCTTGAAAACGTCGTAAACAATTTCCTTCGCGCAACGTCAGGAGAAGAACCGACCGGAGCTGCTCTTATGAGCGCTCTCGATACTTTCAGATTCGGAGAAGTAAACAAGATCGATCCGGCTGCTCTTCGGCAGACTGCCTGCCACGAATCGGGGCATGCCCTGGTTTCCAGAATACTCGGCTCGACTCCCTCCTTCCTGACTGTCGTATCAAGAGGCAATTTCGGCGGATTTATGGAGCACTCGTCCGACGAGCTCAAGCCGAATTACACCTATAACGAGCTCATGAACCGAACCTGCTGCGCCCTTGCCGGACGCGCCGCGGAGATCACAGTATACGGTGAAGACTGCGGGATCAACACAGGAGCGGCGTCTGATATCGAACATGCAAGATACTACGTAAAGATTGCTCTCGATGATTACGCCATGGGCGAATTCCTTTACAGAAAGAGCAGACCGACCGACGGTGAAACGCTTATGCGCGAACAGTTCGACCGCGCCGTAATGCTTCTTTCGGAACACAGAGAAACGCTTGACAGACTGACGGATCTTCTCTGCTCCGAAAAAAGTCTGGACAAGAAGCAGCTTGATTCTTTCTTCGAGAAGGAAAAAATATAATCCGTAACTTTTGCGCCAGAGCGGAGCCGTCACCGGCTCCGCTCTGGCGCGTCTGAATCTAGGGAAGCGCTGAATAATTCGACGGCGAAATCCGTCCAGGATTTCGCGTCGCATCATTGACGGCACATTTGGCGCCTGTCCTTGCGTCG
>CACZSP010000032.1 GCA_902783905.1 uncultured Ruminococcus sp. | reverse complement strand
AGATTGGCGAGAGCATTTTTTGCAAGTTTCCCGAAGGGAAACGTGTTCTCGGCTGAGAAATCGCAGCAATACAGGCGGTATTGCAAGGTTTCGACGCAAGGACAGGCGGAAAATGAGCCGTCAAGATGCGTGCGTCGAATTGTGCGGTATTGCCCTAAACTACGATCTCAAACCCGTTTACCATTCCCCGGCGCAAAACGGCCGCCTTCTTCGTATCGCGGCATTCGACGTCGTAGTCTCCCCAGAACCCGAGGAATTTTGCGTTTCCTTCGGCGTCGGTCTCGACTGTTTCGTCGGTCGTCCACTCCCGGTGGAACAGATCGTACAGGGCTTCGTACGCAGGCTTCGGCCGCAGACTGAAATCAAGAAGACCTCCGCGGTAGCGGTTTTCACCGACCGTCATATCCCCTCTCGGCGCCCAGGCAGCGTATCCGTCGGGGAGATTCCAGTAGATCGCAGCCTCGACCGCCGGATGGCTGAACCATATCCTGTAAAGGCGTCTGATTATATCCGCCTGGATCGCGTAATCCTCATCGGTTTCTTCGAAAGCGGGGATCGTTATCTCGGTTATCTGGATCGGCCGCCCGAGCTTTTCGTAGCAATCGAGCACCCGGTAGATCTGCCGCGGATTGTAAAGCGAATCAGAATAGCTCCCCTCCCTCTCGGCAGGTCTGAAAGCGTGGAACTGCATACCGACGGCGTCTATTCTGCGTCCGCGGTCTATCGCGTTTTTCACGAGCCCGTAGTATGCGCTGCGGTCGTAGGCGAAATTCACTCTGGGCTCCCACACGTGCGCCGCCTCGTTTATGATCAGCTCGTTGTACGGGAAATACTTCTCAGCCGTTGCAAAGCTCTCGCCGACGATGTCGCAGTTTTCGTAATACGGCGTCTTTTCGCGCCCCGGTCTCGTACAGAGAGTCTCGTTGACCACCTCCCAGGCCGGAATGCGGTCGGAGTATCTTTCCGCCAGCTCGCGGTATCTGCGGTCGACGCGGCGTCGCAGCGCCGGGATATCGTATTCGTCCAGCCAGTCGGGATCGAAGTTTACGTAGGTCAGGCAGTGCGCTTTCGGAATGATGCCGTTCTTTTCGCAGAAATCAAGACAAAGGTCGGGAGACGGGCGCCTGTAGACTTTCGGACTGTCGGCGGCAAATCTCGGTTTTCCGTCCTCCGGCTCAAGATCCCTCCAGTAGATCGGTACGGTCGCTCCGTTGAAGCAGCGGGAAAAATATTCTCCGTACGCCGCGTTCTTTTCGTCGTTCTCCATCTCGCCGAGCATAAAGATATTCGCTCCGTGAATAAAAGCGTGACGCGTAAGTCTGAGTCTTACCCGCGCTCCCGGCACCGGATTTCCTTCCCTGTCCTTTACGGTGATATATCCCCAGCCCTTCCTGTACAGTTCGATGCCGAGCTGCGTCCTTCTTTCGGTCTCTTCCTCATACCGCAAGAAGCTTTGCATCACGTCGTCGCGTCTTGACATACCGTTTTCTCCTTTATACTTATCCGGCGGCGCACGCTCAAAGCGGCGCCGCCGGATAATATGATATCATATTCCGCTGACTGTTGTCAAGCGTTAACCGTCATCACCACTTTACCGACGTTTTCTCCGCGGTAAAGGATTGCCTGCGCCTCTTCCGCCTGTTCGATCGGAAGCACGCGGTAAACGGTGGGCCGGACCTCTCCCGACGTGACCTTCGGCCAGACGTCGCGGACGAGAGAGGCGAGGATCTGAGCTTTGACCGCCGGAGTGCGCGAACGGAGCGTGCTGCCGATTATCCGCACGTTCCGCACGTAGATATTGCGCAGATCGACTTCTGTCATATCGCCGGCAAGAGTTGCTATCATTATCCATCTGCCGCCGCGCTGCATATAAGGCAGGCATTCACCCATCATCCTGCCTCCGAGGCAGTCTATGGCGAGATCGACGGGATGGCCCTCGTCGAGTTCCTTTTTCAGCACGTCGGCTACGCGCTCCTTCGACTGGTCGATGATAACGTCTGCGTGCAGATGAGCTATCGACTTTGCGATATTATCGGACAGAACAGACGTGATGACTCTCGCGCCGAACGCCTTTGCCATCGGTATGACCACGCTCGCAAGTACGCTGGCGCCGGCGTGCATCAGGAAGGTGTTTCCCGGCTTCAGTCCGCCCTCGATGAAAAGATTGAGATAAGCCGTTGCAAACGCCTCGGGAACGGCCGCCGCTTCGACGAGCGACAGTCCCTCCGGCACCGGCATCATCATATCGTATCTCACGGCGGCGTATTCGGCGTAACCGCCTCCGCCGAGAAGGGCGCATACGGTGTCTCCCGGCTTCCAAGCGGATTTTTCGGCGGCTTCGGCGCCGACCGAAACTATCTCGCCGGCAATCTCGAGCCCCATCCATTCGGGACATCCGGGAGGAGGCGGGTAGTTGCCCTCTCTCTGCATCAGATCGGCGCGGTTGAGCGCCGCGGCTTTTATCTTCACAAGGCATTCGTCCGGCTTTATTACCGGATCCGGAACGTCGCTCCAAACAAGGTGATTGTCTTTCGTAACAAGTATCGCTTTCATTTTTCGTCTTACCTCTTTTTTACCGATGTCTCGGCGCTTCGAAGTCCGCCGGCTTTATTACTCCGTCGGACGTCAGTATGTCGTAAAACCACTGTCCGCAGTCGGTCAGATCGTCGCGGGTCCATTCCACCAGAGCGTCGACGCCCGGCTTGAACATTATCCACTGCGAGAGAGCCGCGCCCTGATTCGGGAAATTGTATCTGAAATAGCAGAATCCGAGGTCGTTTTCAAGATAGAAGTTGACGAATTTCGCCGTCTCGCTCAGATCGAAAACAGTCTCGTCTCGGTTCTCGGTGAGATTCGCCTTGATCGGACTCATCTCGGTCGTGATGACTGTCAGTCCCGCGGAAACGGCGTCGCGCAGCTTCCAGCCGTAGGAGGTGACGCCCTTCTCGTCCCACGGATAGTTGTACGGATAGCAGTGGAAGGTGTACGCCAGATTCCAGGCGTACTTGTTGTCTATCGGATCGTCTATCGGGTCGTCCCCCGGAGTCGCGGACGACGAATATGCGGACAGCGCGGTCGCGCTCTGGTTCGGCGAGCAGATTATGACGTTGCGCGAACCGGTATCCCTGATAAGCGCGATAATCTTCTCCTCATACCGCTTTACGCTTCGGTCTTCTCCGTTTGAGACGCCCCAGGTGTCGTTCGGCTCGTTGCAGATCTCAAAGAGCACCCGCGGGTTCTGCCCGTACTTTTCCGCCATAATCCCGAAGAATTCGGCCGCGGAATCGAATGTCGCGTTCGGGTTCTCGTTGAGAACGCCCCAGTCGATTATGACGTACATTCCGAGAGACGTCGCGTTCCTGACGGCAGTGTCGACAAGCTCGAGCAGCTTCGACTTTTCGGTCTCGCCCGACGCCTTGCCGGCAGTCGTGATATATCCGAGTCCGCTCGAGTTCGCGGTAAGCTGGACGGTCAGACGCAGGCAGTTTACTCCGACGTTCGTCAGACGCTTGAGCGAGGCGACCGATACGAGCGACGGGAAGCTGACGTATCCGGGATTGACCGACACGACTCCCCGAAGGATGATCAGGTTGCCGGCGGCGTCGTAAAGACGGCTGTTCGCCGTGGTCAGCGCCGCCGTGGAGTCGAGCGCGGGACGGTATCCCTTTATCGTCATCACAGCCGAGGTGCCGCACTGAAGCAGGTTGTAGCCCTCGGCAGGCTTTTCGGCTCTGAACGTATAGTCGCCGTCCTTGCCGAGGCCGGTGATTTTCGCCGTCCATCTTCCCTCTCCGCGGGTGAGAGTTCCCTCTTTCGGCGCCTCTCCATCCCAGACGGCGTCGTTCGCCGTTATCTTAACGTAATAGGTCGCGGTACCCGCCGTAAAGACGCAGCGTACGGAGTCCGGCCTTTTGCCCGCCTCGTCTCCGCAGTCGCGCCATACGACGTTCAGTGCGGCGGACGCCGACGTATAGACCGGCGACGCGGTGTCGCTCGGATAGAATCCTCCCGCGCGCCGCCAGTAGGCGACAAGGAAGACGTCCGACGTCACAGGGCTTGAGAAATCGTATTTTTCGCCCGAGACGGTATACCAGCCTTCGAATTCGTATCCGTCGCGCCGCGGATCGATCCGCGTGATCTTCTTTCCCTCTTCGACGTTGCGGGGCGCAATATAGTTTCCGCCCGACGTGGCAAAAGTTACTCTGTACATTATCTTTTCGTCAACCGGTCCGCCGGTGTCCTCGGCTGCCGTCGATCCGGAATCGGACGTCGGATCATCCGGCGGATCGGCGGGGCCGCAGGACGCGCAGAAAAGCGCCAGCGCGGCGGCAGGCAGTATCACTGACAGAATTTTTATCAGCCTCATCGATCAGCCGGGGAATTCGACTTCGTCGCCGGCTCCCTTGTCGGTTACCGTGAAGGGCCTCTCGGGCGTCGTCGGAATCTCAACCGGGCCCGCCTGCGAGGTCTCCGGAGTCGTGGTATCCTCCGGTACGTAGGCGGTGATCACCGTCTCGCTCCTGGTTATGACGAGCTTGTAGATATTAGTCTGGCTCCCGAGCGTCAGCCTGATCCAGAATCTGTTTTCTCCGGCTTCGAGAGTGACGGCGGTCGATCCGACCGCGTCGGTGCATCCCTCGTCGCGGAATATCGCCCAGGTTGCGCCCGCCGTAACTCTGATTTTGCCGTCGACCTCGAAGGTTTCGCTGTCTGCGTCGGGGACGGTGAGAACGTCGTCGTTCATCTTAATCCCGGCGACCGCCAGAATCTGCGGAACGGGGTCGGTCTGCGGAACGGTAGCCGTCGTATTCGACGGAGGAGTCGTGGTTTCGCTGCCCGATCCGCCGCATCCGGTAAGAATCAGCGCGAGCAGCAGAGCCGCCGCGACAAGCGATGATTTAATTGCGTTTTTCATCATTATCACCTCATTCTCTCAGCGGCAGTCGGAGAAGCAGGCCGCCGAGCCGTTGATGAATACCGCCACCGAAGTCCGGCCGACGGTCAGGGCCGACGGATCGGTCCCGGTGAAGGGCGTCGCGACGAAAATCGCGCATCCTTCTTCGGGTATTCCCTTGAACGAAAGGGCGAAAAGATGCCCGACGTTCAGCGCAGCCGCGGTCATCAGTTCCGCGCCGCCGCGCGCCTCGAGAACTCCGAAAATCTGCGTGCAGTACATATTGCCGAGATCGAGTCTGCCGCCGGCTGTCATAATACCGATATTGAATCCGGCGTATTTTGCCTGACCGATCTCCTTTACGGCAGCCACAAGGCGGGCGCCGCGCTTTCCGTCCGCAGTATATTCCTGCGCCGCGGCGGTATAAAGCGTCTGGGCCCCGGATCCCGCCGCAAGCGGCTTGAACAGCGCGGCGAGGGCCGCGGCGTCGGCGTCGGTCCCGAGAAGTCCGTACGGTGTCGGATCGGCGCCGTCATAGCCCACCGAAACATCGTAGTTCGATTCACCGGGAGCCGAGGCCAACGGAGCCAGGTCCGGCTGAGTATAGCTGTCTGCGAAGAGCGCTGTCGAGGGATCCGGCTGAGCGGTTCCTCCCTGGTCCTTCTTT
>CACZSP010000031.1 GCA_902783905.1 uncultured Ruminococcus sp. | reverse complement strand
CGACAGCCGTGAGCACCGAGTATCTCCCTCCGACGGCGTCCGGTACAACGAAAGTTTCGTATCCCGATTCGTCGGCGAATTTCTTAAGCGTGCCGCGCGAACGGTCGGTCGTTACGAAAATCCTCTCTCGCGCGCCTTTCTTGCCGTACCTGTCCTCAAGAAACCTGCGGAAGCACCTGAACGCGACGGCGGGTTCCATAGTCGTTCCGGATTTCGAAATCACGTTGATGCAGACGTCTTTTCCTTCGCATATATCAAGTAGCTCGCGCAGATCTCCCGAGCTGATGTTGCACCCGGAAAAATAAATGTCCGGCGTGTCTTTTTTTAACAGATTATAACGCGGTGACCTGATAAATTCGATGACCGCTCTTGATCCGAGATAAGATCCTCCTATACCGATAACGATGAATACGTCGCAGGTTTTGCGGATCTTTTCGGCGGCGGCTTTGATCCTTGAGTACTCTTCTCTGTCGTAGGCGGCGGGAAGATCCAGCCATCCGAGCATTTCGTGACCTCTTCCGTTTGCGTTTCTGATGAGGTCGACGGCGTTGCGTACGCCGGGAAGAGCCGCGTTCAGTTCACCGTCCGTGATGAACGGTCTGACAAATCGATCGTCGAGTTTAAGTATCATTCGAAATACGTCCTTTCGGTCTGTTTATTTCAAAAAATCAAAGGTATATCCTGTAAGGCTGCGGAAAACTTCTCCGGGACGCAGAATGCAGTCCGGAAAAGCCGTATGATTCGGCGCGTCCGGAAATCCTTCCGATTCAAGACAGAATGCGGCGCGCCGTTTCTGCCGTTCTCCGCCGGAAAAAGGGAAATCCGGATCTCCGAGGAAATTTCCCGTATAGACCTGAACGGCGGGGCGGTCGGTCGAAAAAACCATCCTTATACCGCTTTTTTCCGAAACCGCCACGGCGCGCGGCAGGAAGCCGGTTTTCTCATCGGGAAAAACGAAACAGTGGTCGATCCCGCCTGCGGTTTCGATATCCGGATCGTCTGACGAGAGGGCGCTGCCGAAAGATTTAATGTTGCCAAAATCGAACGGAGAACCCGCTGTCTTTTTCAGTATGCCCGTCGGAATAAGTGTTTCATCCGTCGGAAGATAGCGGTCCGCGTCGATCGTAAACAGGTGATCTTCTATCACGCCTTCGCCGTCAAGATTGAAATAGGTGTGATTTGTCAGATTAAGCGGCGTGGGAGCGTCCGTTTCGGCTCTGTATGAGACGGTAAAACCGCCTCGTACCAGCGTATATCTGACGGAGTACGAAAGATTTCCGGGGTATCCCTCTTCTCCGTCGGGAGAAAAGGAAGAAAATTCTGCGTACGGCTCGTTACCGTCCGAAAGCAAGGCCGAATAAAGCTTTTTATCGAATCCGTATCTGCCGCCGTGCAGATGGTTGACTCCGTTGTTCGTATATAGGGTGTAATCTTTTCCGTCAAGGGTGAATCTGCCTTTTGCGATACGGTTGCCAAACCTGCCGACGACGGCTCCGAGATAGCCTTCCGCGCGTTCGTAAAAACCGAGCGAGTCATAACCTCTTACGATGGGGTGTTGTTTTCCTTCACCGTCAGCAAGACAGGCGGCGACGACGGTCGCTCCATAATCCGAGACCGTCAGGGAAAACGGATTCCCGGGAGCGGAAAGGAGGTACAGTTTAGCGGTTTTTCCCTTCGCATAAGGACTCAGAGTTATCTTTCCGAATTCTAATTCAGTTATCATTTCTGTAACCAGACGGATTCATCGTCTGCCAGCGGTAGGCGTCGCGGCACATCCTGTCGATATCGTACTCGGCTTCCCATCCAAGGACTTTGCGGGCAAGAGACGGGTCGGAATAACTGACCGCCACGTCGCCCGGGCGGCGTCCTGTCACTTTGTACGGGATCTTTTTCCCGGACGCCTTTTCAAAAGCCCTGATGATTTCAAAAACCGAATAGCCCTTACCGGTCCCAACGTTGTACACTTCTGTGACGTCTTTAACGGTTTCGGCTCTTTCAAGGGCTTTTATGTGGGCTTTGGCCAGGTCAACGACATGAATATAGTCTCTGATACAGGGACCGTCAGGCGTGTCGTAATCGTTTCCGTAAACCGAAAGCTTTTTGAGGCGTCCGACAGAAACCTGAGTGATATACGGGAGAAGATTGTTCGGTATTTCGTTCGGATCCTCTCCGAGCAGTCCCGATTCGTGGGCTCCTATCGGGTTGAAATAACGCAGTATTATTACGCTTCCGAGAGCGCCGGACTTTCTTGTATCGTCGAGGATCCGCTCTATCATAAGCTTTGTTTCCCCGTACGGATTCGTAGTCGGGCCGAGGGGTGCGTCTTCTCTGATCGGTACTTCTTTCGGGGTTCCGTAAACGGTGGCGGAGGATGAAAACACGAATTTCTTCACGCCGTGTTTTTTCATCTGCCTGCAGAGAGACAGTGTGGATCCGATATTGTTTCCGTAATACTCAATCGGATGAGCGACCGATTCCCCAACGGATTTCAGACCGGCGAAATGAATGACCGAATCAAACCGGTTTTCGGAAAAGATCCTGTCAAGAGCTTCTTCATCGCGCAGATCCGCCTCGTATACCGGAAACTCCCTTCCGGTAATTTCCTTCACTCTGCGAAGAGACTCCGGGCTGCTGTTTGAATAATTGTCGACAACGGCAATATCGTATCCCGCGTCAAGAAGTTCGACGCAGGTGTGAGAACCGATATATCCGGCCCCTCCGGTAACAAGTACTGACATTTTCGTCCTCTTTTCAGGTAGCACTGACCAGGTCTTTAACAAAACCGTCGAGTTTTCCGAGCTTTGACTCGATATCCTTCACAAGCGCGAACTGATTCCTCGCACGGATCAGGTTGTGATTCTTTTTTTCGACTCTGAAATAGACGTCACCGTCGATATAATCCTTCAGAAAACGTATTCCGGTCTCAAGAGTTATTATAAGAGCTCCCATGGGAAATCCGAGGATCTCGTCGCGCGTCAGAGCGCCGTCAAGCCCGGAAACAAACCCTTTCGAAAATGCGTAGAACATTTCGTCGTTGAGTTTTACCGACTTGTAGTCGTCGCAGTCCTCGGCGGCTGTTGAAGCACCGAAACGGATGGAGTCGCCGAAATCGTAAAGGACCGAACCAGGCATTATGGTGTCAAGATCGATCACGCAAACGGGTTCGAGAGTCTTTTCATCGAGAAGGATATTGTTCAGCTTCGTATCGTTGTGCGTAACGCGGAGCGGGAATCTGCCCGAAGCAATGCCTTCGGTTATATAACCGCAGACTTTCGAATAACTCTCGCAAAAAGCGATTTCATCCGAAACGAGAGCTGCTCTGCCGACAGGATCGGCCGAGACGGAGGCACGCAGATCGGCCAGCCTTGACGGCGTGTCGTGAAAATGCGGGATGGTTTCGACAAGTTCTGATGCGTCATAGTCGGCAAGCTGGCGCTGGAAAACGCCGAATGCTCTGCCTACAGCAGCAAACAGATCGGGACTTTCTGCGCTCTGAAGTGAAACGACGCCGTCGATATAACGGTAAACGCGCCAGGCGGAACCGTCGCTTGCAGGGTAATAAAGACGCCCGTCCTTAAGCTTAACGAAGGAAAGAGTTCCGCGCGATGGGTCGGCTCCCGAGGCTATCAGCTTTTTCCGGATATGCCCTGTCACGCCGAACACGTTTCGCATTAGCCCTTCAGGATTCCTGAATACGGCTGTATTTATCCTCTGGAGCACGTATCTCGAGCCGTCTTCGCAGTCGATGAAATAGGTCGAGTTTATATGTCCCACCCTGCATTCCTTAAATGAAACCGGCTTGGCGGGGAGATCGAAATAACCGCAGAGTTCGAGTACGTCTTTCATTTCAGATCGCTCCACAAATCTCTTCTGTAAACTCCGGCGTCGATTAGTCTTCCGATCTTTTCTTTGACTGCCGGCTTGTCGGCGGCGTAGGTAACGCCGAACCATTCATCGGGAGTATCAAGAACTTTTATTGACGCCTTTCCGTCCGACATCGCCGAAGAAAGCATAAACGGAAGGTAATACTCGTTTTTAAGCGGATTTTCCATTTCGGAAAGGAAACGGGAGAATCCTTTTTCCGCATATCCAAATATTGCGGGACGGATGCCGAAAAAATTCATCGATACCGGTGTTTCGGCAGGAAGGGAGATCATAACACCGTCTCCGCGATCGAACTCTCCGCCGTCTGCAGTCTTGAAAATAGCGGTTCTTTCTGTGATGGAAATCAGAAAACCGTCTTTATCCGATACACATACGCCGCGGGAAACCGACCCGTTTTCGGTAAGCGTCTTTGACAGTTCATAAGCAGCCATGCAGCATGCGAGTTTTTCACCGGACGCAACGGCGTTCATATAATCCGCCACAACAGCAAAAGAGTGAGCGCCGTAAAAATCGTCGGCGTTTATAGTGGCGAACTGATCACTGACAAAGTCCGCGGCGCACAACAGCGCGTGTGCCGTACCCCAGGGTTTGGTTCTTCCTTCGGGCACACGAAAACCGGCGGGAAGTCTGTCAATGTCCTGAAAGGCGTAATCAACCTTAACAAAACGTTCTACCCTTTTTCCTACCGTGGATCTGAATATTTCATAGTTCTCACGTTTGATAACAAATACGATATGATCGTATCCTGCATGCAGAGCGTCGTGACAGGAGTAATCGATGATGAATTCGCCGGTGGGACCGACGGGATCTATCTGTTTCATTCCGCCGTACCTTGATCCCATACCGGCGGCTAGTATAACCAGTGTCAAAGCAGAAACCTCCGCGTCGGCCCGTTATTCTCCGAAGCCGGAGCTAACGTACGCCGATGATAATATATATAAATATTATACAACAATTATTTGTTTTTGTATAGTCTTTTCTTGTTTTTCCTTCGGTTGATCTTTTCGAACCTTCCGGAAAAGCTGACAAACAATACTTTCCTGCATAAATATACTTGACAAACTCATAAAAACATGATATAATATTGTCTCAAATGAGACAATAAAGGGCGAAATAATGATTTTATCGGAAGAACAGAAAAAAACCTTAACCGGATCACGGATCTTTTCGGGTCTTGACGAGGGTTTTATTGCGAATGAAGTTATCCGGCGCGGAAAAGTATGCGTTGTATCCTCCGGAGAACCAATCATTGACCGTAGCGACGGTGTCAGACGTTTCGGGATAATTCTGTCGGGCAGAGCCGCGATTTACTCTTCCTGCCCCGGGAAAAGAGCCCTTTTGCGTATTGCCTTATGCGGTGATCCCGTAGGAATCGCCGGCCTTTACTCCGGCGTTCCTATCAGTACCGACATTATTGCAGCAGGAGAAGCGGGCTGTACCGTTTTCATACTCTCGGCTTCCGATCTCGACGCTCTTATGAATTCAGATGCCGACGGTATACTGCGACGCAATCTTCTCGTCTTTCTTTCCGACAGGGTTGCCTTTCTTAACGGCAGAATCAACTGTGTAACGGGCGGTCAGGCAGATCGACGACTTGCAAGACTGCTGATGCTGTCCGCAGGCGGAACCGGAGTATTCGATCCCGGTATGTCGATGAAATCGCTCGCCGACATACTCGATATCGGACGCGCGTCGCTCTACAGGGCGGTCGAATCTCTTGAAAATGAAGGCGTGATGAAATATCAAGACGGCAAGTTTTATGTTCAAGACGCCGAAAAACTGATTTCAATCAATGAAAGGAAATAAAATGAAAACAATCAGACTCATTCTCGCGGCCATACTGACAGCCGCTATACTTCTCTCCGCGTTCGCCTGCGGAAAGGACGGTCCCGACAATTCCGGCGGTACTACAGAACCGGTAACCACTTCCGGTATTGAGCAGACCGGAACCGAACCGCAGGCTGACAAGACCGACCGTGTACGTGTCGCCGTCCTTAACGGTACGACCGGCTTCGGCATCGCTCCAATGTACGTCAAAAACGCAGCCGGAAAGCTCGAAGGCTTTTCCGCCGAGATTACGCTTTATACCGACGCATCGCTTATTCCTCCGCTCGTGATCAGCAAAAACGTTGACGTTGCCGCCGTTCCGACGAATCTCGCGTCCGTCCTTTACAACAAGACGGAGGGTGGAATCAAAGTCCTTGCGGTTAATACTCTCGGAGTGCTGTATCTTATCGAAAACGGAAATACCGTCAACTCCGTAGCCGATCTTGCCGGAAAAACGGTTTATCTGCCCGGACAGGGATCAAACCCGGAGTATCTATTCAAAGCGCTTGTAAAAACGAGCGGTATCGAAGGACTTGAAGACAGGATCACTCTCGATTTCACCTATCCCTCCCCGGACGAACTGACAACCGCTGTCGCCTCCGGCAAGGCGGATATCGCAGTTCTTCCTCAGCCGAAGGTCACGGCGGCAATGATGAAAAACGAAAACCTGCGCATCGCGCTTGATTTTACCGACGAGTGGAAAAAAGCGACTGGAACCGATCTTGTACAGGGATGCATTATCGCCCGCAGCGAATTCGTTGAAGACAACCCCGGGCTCGTTTCAAAGTTTCTTGCCGAATACTCCGCTTCGGTCGATAAAGTCGTGAACAACCCGGACGAAGCGGCGAAAGACGTTGCCGAAGCGGGTATTGCTCCGAATGAAGCCCTGGTTAAAAAGGCTCTTCCCTACTGTAACATAGTATATATGGCGGGAGAGGATATGAAAGCGCCGCTGAAAAAGTTCTGGCAGTCTCTTTACGATATCATTCCGTCTTCCGTCGGAGGAAAAATGCCGGACGATAACATCTTCGGATGAGTAACGCCGTAAAATCCGTCCGCAAATATCTGTGGGACGGAAAAAGTTCGGTATTTGTCAGGGCGGTTATATCCGCGGTTTTCTGGATTTGCGTTTGGAGTATCGCGGCAAAAAAAGCCGGCTCCTCCCTTATTCTTCCCGCACCGAGCGAGACATTTTTACGATTTTTCGAGCTGTTTGGCGAGAAGAATTTCCTTAAAAGCGTTGGATTGAGCGTTTTGCGGATAACCGCCGGCGCCGCAGCGGGGTTTGTTTCAGGCCTTGTTTTTGCTGTGCTGTCATCGGTATCGGTTATTTCGGACTCCGTGATCACGCCTTTCGCAAGCATCGTCCGTTCGACGCCTGTTGCTTCGTTCATTATTCTTGCTATGCTCTGGCTGGGAACCGGAATTCTGCCGTCTTTTATATGCGCCCTGATGGTCTTTCCGATAATATACACAGATACTCTCGGAGGAATAAGAGAAACGCGGAAGGATTACACTGACGCGGGAATGATATTTTTCCCGAAAGTGATTCACCGAATTAAATACGTCTGGCTGCCGTCCGTCTACCCTTATCTCTACTCGGGAATAAAAAACTCGGCGGGACTTGCCTGGAAGGCGGGAGTCGCCGCGGAGGTGCTTGCATATACGCCTTTGTCGGTAGGAATCGCGATTCAAAGCTCCAAAAGCTATCTTGAAACTGTCGATCTGTTCGCGTGGACCCTAACGGTAATACTGCTGAGCCTTTTGATCGAAAAGCTTTTGACCCTCCCCGTAAGGAGGAAAAAGAAATGATCGAACTATCGAATATTTCCAAAAGGTTCGCGGATAAAAAGGTGCTGGAAGGGTTGTCATACGTTTTTCTCGACGGTGCCGTGTACACGATCAAGGGCAGATCGGGATGCGGAAAAAGCACGCTCCTTCGCATAATAGCAGGTCTTGACAAAGAGTATTCCGGGGACGTAAGGAACGGAGGAACGGTGTCTTTCAGTTTTCAGAACGCTATGCTTTTTCCCTGGCTTGACGCAGTTTCAAACGTGACAGTCGGTTCCTTTTCGAGTATACCCGACAAAAAAACCAGGATATACGAGGCCGAAGAACTGCTCACATTTCTGGGATTCGACGCGAAGGATATGAAAAAATCCCCGTCCGAACTGTCGGGGGGGATGCAGGCGAAATGTGGTATAGCCCGCGCCCTTTCAAAGCGGGCGGACGTTTATCTTTTCGACGAGCCCTTCGCCAATCTCGATAAGGACAGTATTAAAAGATGCCGTGAACTGATCGGTGCCCGTACCGAGGGAAAGACTGTGATCACCGTCAGTCACGGCGACGAAACCGGAGACGGCTCGGTCATCCTTTACTGCGCAGGAGATCCGGTATCGCGGCTTGAAACTGTATAAATAATTCCGCGGCAACCCCTGAACCGGGTCGCCGCGGTCGTATTTAAGGCAATACCGCACAATTCAACGCACGCGAATTGTGCGGTATTACCTTAATATTCTCTCTTTCCGTCTTTGCCCCAAACGTAAAACTCTCGCCAGCCGGACGCTTCAAGCGTTTTTTTCTGAAAACCGACGTTTTTCATTTTTGGAGTAACAAGTACGCGGGATCCTTCGGAACGCATAAGTGAAGCTGTGACGTACATCTGCGCAGTCTGTTCCTCGTCCAGTTCCTTTTCGGCAAAGATAACAACCGAGGAGCCTGTCCCGGGTATCCTGAAACCCGAATCGGCAAGGGCGCCGACTATCCGCTCGAATCCGAGGGAAAAGCCGCACGCCGGCACGTTTTGTCCGGTGAATTTTCCGATCATTCCGTCGTATCTTCCGCCGCCCCCGACCGAATAACCGTAACCGTCCATAGTAATCTCGAAAATGGTACCGGTATAATAGGACATCCCGCGGACGAGCGTCGGATCAAATACGAGTTTTACTCCGCCCGGAGTGGCGGCTGCAGCGGATTTCATCAGCGAGGAAAGAATCTTTGCCGTCTGTTCCGCGCCGTTACCGATTTCCGACGCGAACTTTTCCGCGTCCGAAGCGGCATCCCCCGTGTAAAGCTTCATATATTCGTCGCAGGATGATTCGGAAAAACCTTCTCCGATCAGTTCGGATCTTACCCCGTCGGCGCCGATTTTGTCAAATTTATCGAGTATGATAAAAACGGATTCCAGCCGGTCCTCCGGGAAACCGCAGGAAAGGGCTGCGGCGCGAAGCAGTCTGCGGTCGTTTATCCTTACCGAAAAATTCTTGAATCCGAGCTTGTTCAGAACGCCCGCAGTTGCGGAAATAAGCGATATTTCGGCGTTACAGGTCGCGTCTCCGATAATGTCGATGTCGCACTGCGTGAACTGTCTGAATCTTCCCTTCTGCGGTCTGTCGGCGCGCCATACGTTCCCGATCTGGAGCGCCTGAAAAGGCATCGGAAGCGAAGCCGAATTGTTCGAATAATATCTGACAAGCGGAACCGTAAGATCGTACCGCAGCCCACTGTCGCAGAGCTCGTCCGGATCCGACAGAGAGGCGTCAAGTTTTTCTCCGCGTTTCAGAATTTTGAAAATCAGTTTTTCGTTTTCGCCGCCGTTTTTTCCGGTCAGGTTTTCGATATGCTCGACGGCCGGAGTCTCAATTCGCATAAAGCCCTGAGAGGCGTATTCCGCGGCGATAACACCTTTAACGTACTCGCGAAGTGCGGTTTCGCCGGGAAGATAATCGTTCATTCCCTTTGTCGGCGTTTTTATCAGTTTCATCCGAGTTTCTCCGATTTTATATGATGAATGTAAATCCACCCGTCCGCCGCCGAGGCGGATTTCGTCCCGCGAAGCGGGATTCAGGCGCGTCAGCGATTTCACCCGCCGGCACGGGCGGATTTATTTGAAAAGAGGCTGTAAATAAAGTCCGACTTTTTTACATCCTCGCAAAATAGGCGGGCGTGATTCCGCCGATTTTGCGCGATCTTTTTCGGTTTTTGCCGGAAAACATAAGAAAATCCAGCATAAATGAGCAAAAACGGCGCTGTCT
>CACZSP010000030.1 GCA_902783905.1 uncultured Ruminococcus sp. | reverse complement strand
TTCGGTGAAGATGTATTCCGCCATCTTGGGGTTCCATCTTCTGGTGTGGTGTCCGAAATGGACGCCGGCTTCAAGCAGCTGCTTGATCGAGATGATAGACATTTGAATGCCCTCCTGTGATTTGGTTTTTCCACCACGGAAGAATACTGCGCCATCCCCCGCAGTCGGGAGGCACCGGGCGCCGGAATCAGCCGTGTGTGTATTTGAGCGGCGGAAAGCTCGATTTCAATCCGCCTGCCCGTCTGTCTTTGCGCAGACCTGAAGATTATATCACAAACCGGCGAAAAAAGCAAGAGTTTTCCGCCGGTTTATTAATATTTTTATTTATACGTCCCGTTTATCCGGTTTCCCGCCGGAGAATCTCCTGATGAGAGCGGCGACGCCCGAATAAATGAAAGGAACGGCAGAGGGTATCAGGGATACGGCGAGCACGATGAGCGGACGCGACGTATTTCCGAGGAACGGCTCGGCAACCGCCGGTACCGGAAGGAAAACGAGCCCCGCAAAAACGGCGGCGGACAGCAGTGTCCCGACGACGAACCGAAGGTTGAATCCGCTGATACCGTATCTGCGCCTTCCCTCAAGACGTTCCGTCGCGATCATCGACAGCCCGGCGAACAGCACGGCGGGAGTCACGAATGAGAGACGTGATCCCGGGTCCGCCCGGAAAAAGGTAAACCCGCAGACCTCCACCGCAACCGCTGTCAGCAGGGCAAGCCCCGCGCGGTAGACGATACGCGACAAAAACTCGGCACGCGGCATTTCCGACGCGCTTTTCGTGCGCAGTATCATCCTGTCGGAGGAAAAGGTCAGAGCGCAGACGGCGAGGACCGCCTCGCAGACGAGGAGCGTCATGGCCGGAAAGGGCGCCGCTCCTTCGAATCCGCATACCGACGTCGCCGTGCAAACGGTCACGAACAGCCCGAAGCAGAAGGCGAAAAGCGCGAAAGAGCGCATTTTGGACATAATAACGGCGGACTCGGACAGCAGCGAGAAAACGGCGGCAAGACCGCCCTCGGGCCGCTCTCCGGATGCTGACGAAACGAAAGCGGGCAGCACGGCGGCCGCATCCGGCTCGGCGCTCCCGGCGACTCCCGCCGCGCTTCCCGACTCGCTCAGCAGCGCAAGATCGGACGCGCGCCTTACGACGAGAGAAACGTTCCTTCCGCTCTTCTTAAAGCGGCGGAGCAGCTTCTGTCCTTCCTCCCGCGAAAAACCGATAAAAGCTTTTTTCCGCAGGACCGAATCGTCTTCCGGGAAATCTCCGTCCCCGGTCTTTCCGGCAAAGCAGAGATCGTCTTCTCCGCTCCCGTCTCCGCAAAGTCCCGAATCCAGGGCAAATCTGCGCGACTGAAGCGAATCCCTCGGCATGAGCAGCATGGGGGTAATCCCGTAATCCTCAAACACCGGAAGGATCTGGCGGTTGTTTTCCGGGAAAACTCCTCCTATCGCAAGTATGCATTCGAGCACCCGCCCCTCGGGAAATTCGCCCTCCTCGGCTATATCCGACGGGACAGCCGACGAAATGATACAGTACGGAAAGAGTCCCGACGCCTCGGCCGATTTCCATGCGTCGAGCGCGGACTTCCGGGCGGCGTCGTCGAACAGTTCCCATCTTCCGTTGGGCGTCCTGTAAAGATCCGCCGAGCGTGCGGCGGCAAAAGACGCGGATCTCGTCAGCGTCTCGCTTTTTATACCGGCGCCGTCAAAAATGAATCGGATCGAAACGTCTCCGTCGTAAGGCGTATCAGGGAGCGGAACGCATCCGGACGCCGAACTCATGACTTCCGAAAGGTCGCCGAGCTGTTTTTCGGCAAATCTGATCATGGCGTCGTCGTGCCCCGGGCGGCTTTGTCTCAGGCGGTCGGAAAACGCGGCGGCGACGTTGGCGAGGACCGCCGATCTTTCGGCCGGTATCCGCATACCGCTTTCGTCAAGACTGTACCCGCGGTAGACGGATTTCCCGAACCATACCTCCCGGACTTCCGGAGTGCGGTCGTAAACCGCGAACGGATCGAGGATCATAACGGTGTCGGCGGCAGCGAAATTCTCTATCGCGGAAGAGTCGGAAAGAACCGCTCCCTCTCCCCCGTCCTTTTCGCACAGACTTACCGCGCCGTCGGAAGCTATGAGATCAAGATAGACGGCGTGAGTCCTTGAAAAAGCGGCGAAGGCGGGGGTCATCACGGCGGCGACCGACGCGCAGACCTGCGCGAGAGTATTGCCCGGAAAGACAAGTCCCAGAAGGATGACCGGTACCGCGGCAGGAATGAAAAAAACCGAAATTCTGGAAAAGATCGTCGAGAACCTCCCGGCAAAGGCGGTCCTTGCGAAAACCTCCCCCTCCCCCGCGTGCGGAACGGGCAAAAGCTTTTTCTGCTCGTCAAACGCCGAAGCAGCACGGAGTCCGACCGCCGCTCGGACCGACAGGACTGCGAGAAGCGACAGAAGCGTCGCGGCAGCCGGCAGAGGCATTCCCGACACGGCGAGTATCACGAGAATAAGAAAATAAACCAGGAAATCGGGATGCGACAGCGTTTTTTTAAGGCATGTAAAGAACTTCTTCACCGTACGCCCTCCTGAACGGAATCACGTGTTGCCGGCATAGGTGCATTCGACGCCGACCGATCCGCCCTTCATCGACAGCCGGACGGCGCTTATCCTTCCGCCGTGATCCGAAATGATCTTTTC
>CACZSP010000029.1 GCA_902783905.1 uncultured Ruminococcus sp. | reverse complement strand
TCATCGGGGACCGTCATCTGTCTGCCTACAACTGTGATTTTCATGACTGTACCTCTTTCCGCGGGCGTTATTTCACCCGCTGATAATAGTATACCATAAAAGTCTGAAGGTTGCAAGAAGAAAGTGTGAAATGACGGACAATAGTCCGGTTCATTCCGCGAAAGTCCATTCTCCCTCTCCGCCGACGCTTATCCTCGAGCGTCCGGACAGTGCGACTTCGCCGGTGGACAGGTTCCTCGCCCACGCGCTCTCAACGGTGAAATCACCCTCGAGAGCCGCACGGATGATATATGATACCGAGACGCTGAATTCGTACTCCAGGCATTCCTGCCCTTCCAGAATACAATCCGACGGCGCGCTCACCCTTAAAATTCCTCTTACGTTCTGCCCCGTCGTGTTCCTGAAGATCACCGAGGAACCGGTGTCGGTAAGAGAGACAAACCGCGCGCCGGAGGGATCCTGTTCCAGAGAGCAAGATAGGCGTCGTTCAGCACCTCTTCCGAAATCATTAAGTCCCGGGTAATATTGTATGCAATTTTCAGAAGCTGCCCGCGGTACAGCCGGTCGGTCATTTCTATCGCCTGTTCGTCGCGTCCGAAGAACAGTTCGATTATCCTTTCCGGTGTCGCGGTGTCAATACGTTTGTCTTCCATGATCCGCCCCGATACGTACGTTTCTCCAGTCCTCAATAATACAAGTCGCATTTAACGCGATAAAGGTTTCGTTTTTTCAAAAAATAAAACAAAAAATTGACATTTTCCGGCCGATGTAGTAAAATACTTCCGAATGATTCTGCCTTTGGATGAAAAATGATGAAAAACGGAAAAAACACTCTTATGAAACTGTTCGCCCTGCTTCTTCTCTGCACCGCCGGCGCCGCGGCCGTGCCCTGTGCGGCGTCGGGAGAGCCGGTCGCGACCGCTTCCGGCGACCCTGTCAGCGCAGCCGATTTCGTCGCCGCCGGATGGTCGGACGACTATGCCGAAAAACTTGCGGCGCTGAAAAAGAAACACCCGTCGTGGACCTTTGAAAAACTCGACGTCACCGGTCTGTCGGGAGGAAAATACACCTGGGATTATATCCTGAAGATGGAATGCGACGAGAGCAAGAACCGAAATCTCGTCCAGTCGACCGATTCGTATATCGTCCTGCGCGACTTTACCGATCAGAATCTTTACGATTCCGGCTGGTACAAGGCGTCGAAATACGCAGTATCCTATCTGATGGATTCCCGCAACTTTCTCGACGAGGAGCAGATCTTCCAGTTTGCCGATCTCGGCTGGTCGGAGATAGTCACCGTCGATATGGTAAAAACCGTCCTCCGCGGGACCTTTATGGAAAACGCCTGCCTTGACGGGATCTACTCGGAAACCACCTACGCGGATTTCTTTATGGAAGCCGGGAAACGCTCGGGAGCAAACCCGGTATACCTCGCGGTGCTCGTCCGCAACGAGCAGGGAGTCGCCGGAAACAGTTATCTCATCTCGGGAAAAGTCGGAGACCGCCTCTGGTTCTACTATTCCAACAAGATCACGGGTTCTTTCGAAGGAAAACTGATCAACGCGCCGACATCCGGATGGACCGAGGAAGAACTGAAAAAATACAACGGATACTACAACTATTTCAACATCGGAGCCGGCGGGACCGGGTATTTCCAGATCTATCTCGGAGGCGTGAAGGAAGCGGTGAACGGCACGCCCGAAATGGCGTCCGAATGGGGAGGCAGTCCCTCCTGGGACACCCGCTGGAAGGCGATCCTCGGCGGCGCCATGCGCGCCACTTCGAAATACGTTCTCGACTATCAGAACACCTTTTACCTTCAGAAATTCAACGTGGACCCGCGCTCTTCTCGCAACTTCTGGGGACAGTATATGCAGAGCATTTTCGGCTCCTACGGACGCGCCTCGTCGATGTATAAGTCATACAAAGAGGGCGGCGTGCTTGATATGCCCTACAACTTCATAATCCCCGTTTACGACGGGATGCCCGAAAATCCCTGTCCTTATCCGACGGGGCGCGAGCCGGCCAATCCGGCGGCTCTTCAGAAGGCAGAAAGCTTCGAACGCGTCAATCTTTCGGCGATTCCCTCACGCCTGGTAAAAGCAGGATACACTCCGGCAAAGATCACCTGGGAGTGCGCCCTTCTCGGACAGAACGACTCGCTGCCGCTCGGAGACGTCGATCTTTCGCGGTACTCGTCGGTGATGATCGAATACTCTGTCCCGGAAAAGTTCGACTCGTTTGCCGGAAATGCGAAGGCGTTTATTGGTCTTACCGGCCGGGAAGACGCCCCCTTCGGAGATCCGAAGGACCCGGACATGTCGTCGTCGATAGCTACCGGCCGGCTTGCCGACGGCGCGGCGGGAGGGTATCTTTACCGCCGGAACTGCACGATCTCCCTGTCGGACGTCGCTTACAGCGGTAACGTTTACCTGACTCCGTGCATAGCGGAAGGTCAGAAGGTGATGATCCACAACGTATACTTCATAACGAATAAAGGTTACGAGCCGCCCGAACCCGAGCGCTCGACGGAGGCCGCCGCGACGTCGTCCCCCGGCGAAACGGAAGCGGACCCGAACGCGGATACCTCTCCGGAAAGTTCGGGCGCGGATGGCGGCGAGCAGCGGAAATCCTCCTGCTCCTCCCTGTCCCCCGCGGCTGCGGCAGCGACGTGCGTCGCGTCGGCGGTTGCCTTCAGAAGAAGGAAGCGCGACTGAAATACCGGTGGGCATATTTTAGGAATCACTGAATAATAAGGGATGTTAAAAAACTCGCTTTGCGAGGTTTTAAGGCAATACCGCACAATTCGCGTGTGCAGATTGCCGAGATGATTTTTTGTCTGTTTTCGCTGAGAAATCGCAGGAAAACAGG
>CACZSP010000028.1 GCA_902783905.1 uncultured Ruminococcus sp. | reverse complement strand
GGATTCCCGTCCGCCGAATTTTCGGGGCTGTTTAAAAAGTTGACTTTTTAAACAGCCCCTTGTGTGTCATTTTAAATTCTGAACGTCAGTTCTTCTTCATAAGGTTGCGGATTTCGAGGATAGCATCCTGCACGGCAGCAGCCTTTGCAGCCGCCTCGGCATCGGCCGCGGCTTTTTCGGCTGCCTCGGCGTCGGCCTTTTCCTTCGCCGCCTTCTCGGCCTCAGCCTTCGCCGCGTTCTCCTTGGCTTCTGCTATAGCCCTTGCTTTGGCTATTGCACGGATAACGATGAAAATGCAGAGAGCTACAAGGATGAAGTCGATGATTGTCTGGATCCAGGTGCCCCAGAGGATGGCGACCTCGGGCTTGACGATCTCTTCGCCTTCCTTGACCGCTTCCTGAAGGACGGTCTTGACCTGATCGAGTTCTACTCCGCCTGTCAGCAGAGAGATGCAGGGGTTGATGATATAGTTTACAAGACCGGTAACGATCTTTCCGAACGCTCCGCCGATCACAACGCCGACTGCCATATCGACAACGTTGCCGCGGGAGATGAACGCTTTGAAGTCGGCTATAAAGCCGCCTTTTTTCTTTTCCTTAGCCATTACTGACCTCCGTTATTTAGAATTTACTATATTATAATGCTAAAACAGCTTCAAGTCAAGTACACTGCAGAACAAATATGAAAAAACTTGACAAAGAAGCAGGTATGAAATATAATATTAGCAAATTATGACAAAGGAATTTCCAATGAAAAGGTACGAAGAAAAGAATTACGAATTCATTGTCGTGGGAGGCGGAATGGCCGGACTTTGCGCCGCTGTTTCAGCCGCCCGCCACGGAACGAAAACCGCTCTCGTTCACGCGCGCCCGGTTCTCGGAGGAAACGCGTCCAGCGAGATAAGGATTCATATATCGGGTGCCGATCAGAGCTTAAAACAGACCGATTACGCCGAGGGCGGTCTCGTATACGAGATGATGCTCGACAACAAGGCGTGCAACGACACATTCTGCTATTCGATCTGGGATACCGTTCTGTTCGAAAAGGCGAAGCAGGAGAAAAACCTTGACGTCTACTTCAACACGTCGATGTACGACGTCGAGACCGAAGGGCAGAGAATAACGGCGATCAGATGCTTCCAGGAGACGACCGAAATGCGTTATCGGTTCACGTCTCCTCTGTTTGCCGACTGCACCGGAAACGGCACTCTTGGGTATTTTGCCGGAGCCGAGTTCCGAATGGGCAGCGAATCGGCTGCCGAGAGCGGAGAGCCGCACGCTCCAGCCGAGCACAACAACGACAGAATGGGTAACACGATACTGATGAAGGCGGTAAACGTCGGTCATCCGATCAAATTCACTCCTCCGTCTTTTGCGAAAAAACTTACCGAGCACCAGCTGCGCTACCGCGTTCATTCAAAGACGATGAAGGTTGACGCCAGCATGGCTCCCGACCCCGAGGAATGGCTTCGTCTGTCCGCCTGCAGCTGCGCGGCCGTAGACTACGGTTACTGGTGGCTCGAACTAATGGGAGACGGTGACGATATAATCCCGGACTATGAGAAAATCCGCGACGATCTTTACGCCTATGCCTACGGTATCTGGGATCACATCAAGAACGGCGGAGACCACGGGGCGGAGAATTACGCCCTGGCATGGGTAGGCGCGCTGCCCGGAATGCGCGAATCCCGCCGGCTTATGGGGGATTACATTCTTTCCGAGTCGGATATTCTCGAACACAGAATTTTCGACGACGCCGTTACGTACGGCGGCTGGTGCGTCGATCTGCATGCCGCGCACGGACTTCTTGATTTCGATCTTCTGCCTTCCGACTGCCATCATTTTCTCGGCGTGTATACAATCCCGTACCGCTGCTATTATTCCAGGAATATCGAAAATCTTTTCATGGCGGGTCGCGATATAAGCACGACGAAACTGGGACTTGCGTCCACAAGGATCCTCGGCTGCTGCGCCATCGGAGGCCAGGCTGTAGGCACCGCTGCCGCGCTTTGCAGGAAATACGGAACAGATCCCCGCGGACTTGCTCCGCACGTCGGAGAGCTTCAGCAGCAGCTTCTGAAGGACGATCTATGGCTGCCTGCTCCGTTTATCAATACCGATCCGGCGGATCTTGCCAGAAGCGCCGCGTTCTCGGCTTCCAGCACCTCACAGGGCGACGCGTCCCTCCTGAACAACGGCGTTTCAAGGAAGCTCGGAGACAACCTCAACGGCTGGAAGTCAGACGGTATCTCCGACTGCGGGGAAACTGTCGATATGAAATTTGACGGCGTTAAGACGGTTTCCGAATTCAGACTTACCTTCGATTCAAACTTTGCGTATCCCATCCGCGTCACCATGTCCGCCAACAGACAGGCGCAGCAGAGGATCGGCGTTCCGCCCGAACTTGTAAAAGATTTCGATATAATAATGATTAAGGACGGCGCTGAGATATCGAAAATCGAGATCAGAGACAATCACCAGCGCCACGTGGTGGTAAAGACTCCTTCGGTCGAGTGCGATTCGGTAAGATTCGTATTCAGAGCGACAAACGGAGCGCCCGACGTCACCGTTTTCGAGATCAGAGCTTATTGAAGCCGCAGAGACAGATTCTTTCCGTCGGTTTCGAAAACTATATTTCCGCTTCTGTCGGTACGCAGCACCTCGACACCGAGAGAGTTCAGGCGCGAAACGACCTCCGCGTGCGGATGACCGAAAGCGTTCTGTTTTCCGCATGAAATAACAGCGTAAGCCGGGCTTACCGCCTTTATCCATTCTTCGCTCGACGAAGTGGATGAACCGTGATGCCCGGCTTTAAGTATATCGCAGCGCGGCACCGATTCCGGATATTCGGACAGCAGGCGTTTTTCCGTTTTTACACTCATGTCTCCGGTAAGCATCACGCGTACCGAACCGTATTCCGCTACGATAACCAATGAATCGTCGTTCGGGTCACCGAACAGGGGCTCGCGCGGAGAAATGACCGTTAGTTTCAGTTTACCGACCGTAAAGACGTCTCCTCCCGAAGCTTTTTGCAGCCGGATTCCGAGTGAAGACGCGGCGGCACGCAGCGCCCGGCAGTCCGAATCACGGGAATCCGGATCGGGAAGATATACGCGGGGAGAGCGGAAGGAGCTTATCACGCGGTCGGCTCCTCCGATATGATCCTCGTCGGGATGGGTGATAAAAGTAAGGAAAAGCTCCTCGACGCCTACGTCTTCAAGATATCCGACGATAAGATCCTCCGAGGAATTAGGTCCGCTGTCGACGAGTACGTCGCCGTCCGGCGAACGAATCAGTATCGCGTCGCCCTGACCGACGTAAGGAAAATGAAATTCGCAAACCTCCACTTTTTTTCTGCAGGAAGAAAACGGGAGGTTTTTTGTTTTTACCGAATAGAATACCGCCGAGCAGATCAATATTGAAATTATCGCAACGGTCAGGATTCTGAAATGTTTTTTGTTTCCGATGTACACCCCTCCTTTTTTTCAATTATACCAATTTATTAACGAAAAGTCAATAAAATATTAACAAAAGAAAAATAAATTGTTGAAAAACGGTTAACAATGTGTTATACTTTATTAAGGAACCAGAGTTTTATTTCCGGATAGTTTCCCGCAAAAAGAAAGGTTGGACTGTATGAATCTGTTTTCCGGCAGGCCGCTCGCTGCGGCGGCGGTGCTTGCCGTTCTTTCATCGGCAGCCGGTATGATATCCGGGTCTGTCGCGGTATTTATTGTGATGTGGGCTGTTTGCGGCGCGGGCGCCGCAGGGATCGGTATTCTGTATTTTAAAAAAAAGATCGGTAGGTACAGGGCGCTGACGTCAGCCGCCGTGGCTGCCGCCGCCGCATTATTCGTTTTGCGGAGTTTTTATTTCTTTTATGTTTCACCGCTGAGGGCGGCGGAACTGTCTGGAGACGGTCGGGAGGTTTGCGGTGTTATTCGGGAGAGGCTCTCCAGCGCGGCGTACGCGGTTGTTTACGACGCGGACGTATATTTCGTCGACGGGAAAGCGTGCGACGTGAGGGCACGGCTCGAATGCGCTTATTCGGCGTCATTCAACGAATCCGATTTGTTCGTGATTTCGAATGCCGAAGTCAGTCCTGCGGAATCGGTCGTAAGCGGAGCGAAAAGCGACGGTATCAGACTGTACGTTTACAATGAAAACCGTTCCGACGCAAGGACTGCAGGCAGGGACGAAGGCGGTTTTTCTCTGGTAAAAGCCGCAAAAATCCTCAACCGCTCGCTGAGTTACAGGATAAGGACGGGCATAGGCGGAAAGGAAGGGCAGTTGTGCGCCGCAATGCTTCTGCGCGGCGGTCAGCCGGACAGCGACGTGGTGCTTGATTTCAGACGCAGCGGTATATCGCATCTGCTTGCCGTCAGCGGCCTGCACATGTCGGTGCTGACGGGAGTCTGCGGGAAGGCGGCGAAAAAGCTCGGCGCCGGAAAAAAACTCTCCGGCGTGATAACCCTGCTGTTTGTTCTTGCGTATCTGTTTGTCCTCGGTTTTCCGGTAAGCGCGGTTCGCTCGGCGATAATGCTTCTGTGCGTCTGGTGCGGAATGTTTTTCGGATACGACGGCGACGGCGTTTCCTCGCTGTCGGTCGCGGTTATCATTATACTATCGATTTCGCCGGGGTCTGTGTGCGACGCCGGATTTATTCTCAGCGTAAGCGCAACGCTAGGTATAATTACCGTAATGCCGGAATATCAGAAACACAAAGAAAAAGTCCGCCGGAATAAAAGAGAAACATTCCCTGACAAAAAAACACGGAAGGTTTTTTCCGCAAAAACTACTGCCGAAAAGATCATCGACGGAACGGCCGGTTCGGCGGTTACCGTCCTTGCGGCGAACATGCTGACGTCTCTTCCGGTGGCATTGATGTTTGGTGAGACTTCGGCAGCGGCAATTCCGGCAAATCTGATCTTTCCGGTTGTCGCCGGAGCAGTACTGGTCCTTACGGTTATGTTTATAATTTTCCTTCCGTTCCCGTATCTGTCCGGTTTGTTTGCTTATTATGCGCGGTTTTTCGCATCACTGATGATCGGCGGGGCAAAGAAAATTTCGGATATACGCGGCGTGTCGGTATCACTGTCGGGAGACTTAGCAACCGCAGCGGTAATACTGGCAGCGGCGGCAAGCGCTGTTCTTTTGTGTATACGCCTGAAAAGAAAATGGCTTGTCGTCCTTCCGTACCTTCTTTCAGTCACAGTAGTTTTTTCATCCGCATTTTTGACGAAATACTCCGACGTTGAATGCCTTTTCGTCAGCCAGGGCAACGGAGAAGCTTTCTGCGCCGTCAGCGGGCCTTTCTGCGCCGTTTGCGATATATCGGCGGGCAACAACGCCCCGGTTAGGCTTGCGGCGTCAGAGGCCTCCCGTATGGGCTCCACGGAAGTCGAGTGTCTTATACTCACTCATTTTCACGTAAGGCACGAAGCTACGGTCGCGCGTTTTTTCGACGAGCACAAGGTCCGATCTCTCTGGATCCCCGAGGCGGTCACCGGAAAGGACGCGTCTATTTCTCTCGGTATCGCGGAGATTGCCGAGAGCGCCGGCGTTCCCTGTATGATTTATTCTTCTTTTGAAGAACTGACCCTTTTCGGATGTATGTCTCTCCGGCTTTCCGGACCTGTCAGGATCGAGCGCTCCACTCATCCGGTCCTTTCCTGCGAGATTGTTTGCGGGGAGCGGAGGATCGTCTGGATCGGAAGATCATCCTGGGAGTCGGATACCGTCAGCAAGATGGTTCAGCCGTCCGACGGTACCTCCTATATAGTCGGGAGACACGGTCCGGTAGTCAAAACAAAGTGTTCGGTGGATCTGCTCGCAGCGGATTCGGTTCACGTCTACTCAAAACAGGATATACTCAATCTTTTGCCCGAAGGGACCGGCGCGGATGAAATAACCCGCCGGGGAACCGTTAAGGTCCACTCCGGCGGGATTTACGTAAAATTGAAGAAAAATGACGAGTGATTATCCTATCATATATTTTTCGATAACCGGGTAGGCTCCGTAGGCTTTGAACAGCGTTATCGTCGGAAGAAGATACAGCACGGGAAGGATTACGGCCACGCCCTGCATTCCGAAGGGCCAGAGCATCAGCGCAAGCAGGATATTCAGTCCGGCTACAACCGCGATTGCCAGGAGTATCATCAGGTTCCGTTTGATACCGAGTATCGAGAATATCAGCGAGTTTTTGAGCAGTTTGTAAAAGCTGATGTCAAACGTAACGATGATCATATATATGTAATATCTCATAAACATATAGATCAGACATACGCCCAGTATGGCGAAGTAGAAGAAATCGAGAGTGAAGGTCCCGCCGACGTTTGAAAAGTAGATAAAGTCAAAAATCAGTACCGAAATGCAAACGGTGTCGAGAACACCGACCAGCAGTCCCTGCCACAGATTTCTTTTGACGGCGTGTGTAAAATCGCTCCATATAAAAACGGGATCTCCGCGGAACATTCCCCTTGCGCAATAGGTGGCGCCTACGTTGACCCAACCCCACAAAACCGCAAATACTACGGCGATTCCGACGGTTACCCAGATTCTGACGCCGTCGTAAGTCTGAAGCGGAAGCTGGAATCCGTGAATTCCGAGCAGACTGATGATCCCCGGTGTAGGATTAATCGTCTTAATACCCAACAGCGAGGAAAAAGCGATGCTGGTCTCGGTCGGCATCGACGGCGCAGTCACGTAAAGATATGCCGCGAGGAAGGGAAGAAGCCATACGGGAAGCATAGGGAAATTCAGGGACAGCACTTTCGTGAAGTTCCTGAAATAAAATTTCGGCATATTCCAAAGGTTCGGTACGAGCGGTTTTTCATCCTTTGAAACCCCGGGGCCGTCTCTGTTCAGGTCGAAAAGTTTGAATTTCTTTTTCATTATGTTTTATCCCGTAAAATAGGTGTTCTTTGCCTTCTGGACAGTTCGTAAGCGAGAATCGAAACCGAAGACTCCGTAGGCAGCGATGCTTTGAAATCCCTCGCGTAAGGGATCTTCAGCACCGTTTCACACTTTTTTGACAGCGCTCCCGAGATACCCCGCTTCTCGCCGCCGACGATTAAGAGCAGCGGGGAACGAAGCTCCGCTTTATCGCAATCGACAGCTTCCCTGATACCCGCGGCGGCAATCATATAACCATAAGACGCGAACTTTTCGACTGCCTGCAGTGGGTCTCCGGTAAAAACGGGAAGAAGTTCCGACGTCCCGGCGGACGCTTTTGCAATCAGCGCGTCGGCAGAAAAAGGAAAGCGGCCGGGAAGAATCAGTGACTCGGCTCCGCAAAGGTAAAGGGAACGGATGGAATGCGCCAGAGTGTACGGATCCTCTATTCCTTCGCATAAAAAAGAAAAGCCGTGCCCGGAAGGCTTCAGCAGCGATACGTCCGGGTATTCCGCCTCCGTAACCTCGGCGATAATACCGCCGTGCGTTTTTCCCCGGGCGATTCCGTCAATAATACTCCGGTCGGAAAGTTCGGTGCCGAATCCGATTTTTTTCGCGCTCTCATACAGGAAAGCAACCCTGCGTTTGTCTTTTGTAACAAGATCCCTGTCTATATAAACTTTTATGATCCTTCTTCTCGCGACGCCTTCGTTTGTCGCTCTGATAAGCGCGGAGAGAGAAGTCATCCCTTCAATGATCAGTGGAATTGAACTGTTCTGCATCACTCTGAAAAAACGAAGGCGATGCCATGCCCGTTGCGGGCAGTGTTATCGCCTTCAGTTATGGAAGCCGATACTGAAACGGCATATCCGGCGCGGGCCGGAATCCTGACGGTTTATTGTGCCTTTTTCTCAAGATAAGCGACGACGTCGCCCACGGTAACGAAAGAATGAATCTCCTCGTCTTCAATATCGACTCCGAAGGTTTCTTCGCATCTCATCACAAGTTCGGCAAGCTCGATCGAGTTGATACCGAGGTCGGTTGAAAGATCAGCTTCCGGAGTGATCTTTTCGGGTTCGACCTGAAGTTCGTCGACAAGCAATGCTTTGAATTTTTCGAACATGGTTATAATACCTTTCTTTTCGAATAAATAATACTAAAAAATTATACAACCAATAAGCTTATATGTCAAGAAAAATTTACTGCCTTCTTGCAGAGCGGCGGGGAGCAGCCCGCTTTTTTCTTTCATTCCCGGCCCGTATTACCGATACCGAAACAAGTATCACGACCGTAAGGGCGCCAGCGGTGAAGAGCGCTCCTTTGAAAAAATCCTTTTTCGAAAAATCCTTGATCTTTTCTATGACAGACAGTATCTCCGATTTTTCGGCGGAGGTCTTTGCGACAAGTCTGACCGTTTCCCCGATTTTTTCTCCGTTGCAGAATACCGTTACGAAGCCTACTTCGTCGCCTTCTTTTACCGGCGCAGCAAGCGTTTCGGAATTCAGAATATACGTTTTTGACAGTTCCTTGCCGAAGGAATAGGATTTGGGGATATAACTGTAGATATCGCGTTCGGGAACGGCAAGTACGGTCTTTTCGGTTATCGACATCGAAACCGGAATCTCGCAAATAATATCGCTTTGTTTAAGTATCGCGCGGTATGAAAAACTGTTTAAAGCCCAGTTTATCAGTTCGTTTGCGATTACGTAGGAATACGCCCTGTTGTCGACGTATTCCGCTCCGCAGACGATAGCCAGATAAGAAAGGCCGTCTTTTTCGAAAAGAGCGGTAACGTAATATCCGGCTTCCGGTGTATTTCCGGCGTTAAGTCCGACACAGGCGGTGTTTCTGTACTGGGAGGTCGCGATAAGCTTGTTGTAATTACTGAAGCCGTATGACGATTTCAGCCCCTCCGGTGAATATTCCTTCTCGCCGGCCATCATTTTGAACAGTGCGTTTCCCGCAGCCTCCGCCGCGAGAATCGCAATATCCCGCAAAGTGGTGTACTGGTTTGGATTGTCGATTCCTGTATAGTTTTCGTAATGCGTTGAAGTCATTCCGATCGCCGCGGCGCGAGCGTTCATTTCCGAAACGAGGGCTTCGGGAGTCGAATATCCTGCTATGGCAAGTGATTTAACTGCGTCGTTATAGCTGCCGCAAACCGAAAGATAAAGCAGGTCGCGTACGGTCGGTTTTTGTCCCTCTGCGAGCCCGATGCTTCTGTATGCGTTGTTATCCTTTGCCATTTCGGCGGTAATTGTGACAACCTCGTCCAGTTTTCCGGCAAATTTCTCGCAGAGAAGCAGGCCTGACATCATTTTTACGGTTGACGCGGGCGGGAGCTTCTCATCCTGGTCGGATGATTTCAGAACGATACCGGTATCTACGTTTTTTATATAATAGGCCCTGGCTCGGGAAAGCGGAATCTTTTCGCTTCCGTCCTGCTCCCCGGCAGCGGTAACCGACGGGTTACCCGCAAAAGAGAAAAGAATAATGACAATAAAAAAAGCGGATAACAGTCTGTGACTTTTACTCATATCGATAAGCTGTTAACGGGATTTCGGAAGAAGATACGATTCGGCGAACCCGATATCACTCCGGATTGCTTCGACTAGTTCCGATTCCGATTCATATTTTTTTTCGTCTCTGATTTTATCGATAAAACGCACGGTAAGCGGCTTTCCGTAGAGATCTCCCGAAAGCCCCGGGACGTGCGTTTCAAGCCGGTACGTATCGGATGAGTCAACGGTCGGAGCGTAACCGGCGTCGGTGACAGCGCGATATTCTTTCCCGTCCAGTTCGGCTGTCGTGACGTACACTCCCGGCGGAGGAAGAAGCTTCACGGACGGCGGAATTATATTTGCCGTCGGGAATCCGAGACGGCTGCCGTCGCCTCTTCCCCTGATCACCGTGCCGGATATCGAATAGAATCTGCCGAGAAAGACCGACGCGCGAAGCAGGTTGCCCGATGAGATCAGTCGGCGTACCGCGGTGGACGAAACCGGTTCTCCGTCAACCGAAACGCAGGGGATTACGCAGACCTTTCCGGGGAAAAGAGTCCTGAGGGTGTCCGCGTTTCCCGAGCCGTTTCTTCCGAAGGTGAAATTGTATCCGCAAATCAGACGTTTTGCGTTCATTTGTTTTATCAGAACGTCGTTTACGAATTTTTCTGAAGAAAAATCGCGGTAATCGCGGAAGTCGGCCATCAGGATTTCGGATATCCCGGCGGATGATAATAGAGCGGTTTTTTCCCCGACAGTTGTAAGCAGATTCCCGGCTGCGTTTTGAAAAAATAGAGCGGGAGGTTCGGCAAACGAAAAAACGGACGGTACGGTTCCCGATTCCGCCGCCTCGCGGACAGCTTCACCGATTATCGAAAGATGTCCCCGGTGAACTCCGTCAAAACATCCAAGCGCAACCGTTGTACCCGTTTCTACGTTACCCGCGCACGTCTGACGAGGGGCGGTTAAGTTCATTTTTCGGAAGAGAAGTAGAAACGGGTGAGTGCGTCAAGCAGTTCGTCTCTGTCAATTTTGGTGATCAGAGATCTGGCTTTGTTGTGATTCGTGATATAGGTGGGGTCTTCCGAAAGGATATATCCGACAAGCTGGCTTATCGGGTCGTATCCTTTTTCGTACAGAGCTTCGTAAACCTGAAGAAGCGTGCGGCGGATCACAACGTCCCTATCGGACGCCGCGGGAAATTTTCTTGTTCCGTCGGCAGGTACTTCTCCGAATATCTTCTTGGGCATTTTCAATCCCTCCCTGAAAATAATACCATTATTATTATACAGGAAAAACGTATATTTTGCAAGTAAAATCAGATTTTATTGCAGGAAATAATGAAAAAAACGACAAATGCATTGACCTTTTGACTTTTGTATATTATAATAATAGGATAAAGGCAATGAAAGGAGACGTACCGATGGATAACGGAAAAATCGCCTCGGGCACCGCTCACACCGATCCCGTGGAAATTGTCGCCGATCCTCCCGCCGGCGGTTCTGCAGTTTCCGTCGGGAAGCCGGTTTTAATCCGACCCGGTGAACAGGCAGCTTCTCCGGAATATTCATACCGTCCGGATTCGCCTCTTATCGAAAGCGTATCCGTTTATCACTGGAAGAGTGAATACGCTTATTACGAAAGATTCGTCGAGGCCGCGATAAAATTCGCCTCTTACGAGGCGGACGAGTGTCCGTACGTTCCTTTCTTTTCTTATATGCCGCAGTATTATCAGATGAAGCCGGAACAGCTTCAGTATTATTTCTATCTGCGTTCGGCGATCGACGAAGGTATATATCCGGAGGCGGACAACAGTTATCTTCTTCTCCTTATATACGAAACCATAAATCTTTCGGACAGAACGGATCCCGAAAAAGCGCTTCTCCGTCTTTGCTCTATTCTTGAAGGGTATTCAGCGTCATTTCCGAGAATTGTTTCCCAGCTCTCGGAGTGGATCTGCGATTTTTGCCTTATCAACCGGCTGCCGCCTCCGTCGGGGCTTTCAGACTCGGTTTATTCAGGTCTGGTTCTCTGGTCGTCTCTGCGCGAGTTCTATTTTTCGGTCAGCGACTCGGGATCCTCGGCCCCTCTCATTAGTTTTCTTCACGGATATTACGAGGTAAAAAGCAGATTTTCGGAAGGCGCGCACGCGGAACTGTACGCCGGGTACATGGCGGGTGCGGTTTCCGCGGCTGCCGATATCATTTTGCGCCGCATTCTGGAGGAGGGGGACGGACGTCGCAGCGTCTTCCGCGACGCCTACGTCGGTGCGCTTTGTATTCCGAGGATCAAAAAAAGGATGAAGATAACCTACGTATCTTTGTCGAGGTCGTATAATACCCGGATAATTATGACCGATTTTCTCAAATACTGTGAAAACAGAATCCGTGCGTTCGCCGGAGTGAGATCACGGCTTTCGCACGGCAAACCCGATCCCGAGCTGAAGGAAGCAGCCGACAGGTATTTTGACGAAGCCTTCCCGCGCACGCAGGTAAAAAAGAATGACGTTCCGGAATACGAAAAGCTTTACGATCTTCCGGCCGGCGGCATTGATCCGGGAGCCGCAAGGATGATAGAGGAAACATCGTGGGAAACCACTCAAAAGCTGATTGAAGCTTTTGCGGACGATATAGAACAACCCGAAGGGACGGATACTGCCCAAGGGCTTTCCGAGGTTCCTGATGCGGAATCCGGCCTGAGTGCGGCAGATGCCGATTTTGCATCGCCCGGGGTCCGGGAAGAAGGACTTTCGAGTGTTCTGTCGGACAACGAAAAGGAATTTATAATCGCGGCATTCGACGGCGATGCGGAAGGCGAGAGAAAAGCGGCTTCCAAAGAAGGAGTGTCCCCGGTTCTGATGGCGGACAGAATCAATTCCGCTGCATTTGATTTTACGGGAGACGTCATTCTCGAGAACGCGGGCGGTTGTTTTGCGATTATCGGTGATTACAGGGAAGAGATTGAAGCCGAGGTGCTCTTATGGAAAACGAAAACGTAAAAAAAATACCCAGGCGGGTTCTTGCCTCGATCATTACCTCCGCTTCGGCAGGAGTGGTCCCGCGTATAGGCGCGCCCTACATAGCCATCGGAAGGAAGGATGAGATCGACGCGCTCCTGTCCGATCTCGAGCTGATTAACGACGGCGGAGGGACGATGCGTTTCATAATCGGAAGATACGGAAGCGGAAAGAGTTTTCTCATCCAGCTTATCCGCGGTTACGCGCTTGAGAGAGGCTTCCTGACTGCCGACTGCGATCTCTCTCCCGAACGCAGGCTATACGGTACTTCCGGAAGCGGTATAGCAACTTACCGGGAGCTTATGAAAAACCTCGCTTCGAAATCTTCTCCCGACGGCGGGGCGCTGCCTTCGGTTCTTTCCCGCTGGCTGTTCGATATAAGAGAAAAACTCGCTGCGTCCGGAATCGACCAAAGCGGCGCGGAGTTCCGTCCCGCTCTTGAAAAAGAAGTCCGTTCCGCAATGAAAAGAGCCGAGTTCATGACGGGCGGTTTTGATTTCGCAAAAATACTCGCGGCCTACAACTGTGCTGCTTCCGAAGGCGACGACGCGTCTGCGTCTGCCTGCCTGCGCTGGTTCAGAGGTGAATATTCAAGCCGCACCGAGGCAAAGCGCGAACTTGGGTTCGACGTATCGATGATCGTGACCGATTCCAACTGGTACGATTTCATCAAACTCTGGGCGTCCGTCTGCCCTGTCATAGGATACCGCGGGCTACTTGTTTTTATTGATGAATGCGTTAATCTGTTCAAAATTCCGCACCGTGTATCAAGGGAGAACAATTACGAAAAGATCCTTTCGATGTTCAACGACACTCTTCAGGGAAGATCGAACAATCTCGGAATCGTCTTCGGAGGAACTCCGCAGTTTCTTGAAGACACCCGCCGCGGGCTGTTCAGCTATGACGCTCTGCGCAGCCGGCTCGCGGACGGTCGGTTTTCCTCGTCAGGATTCAGAAATTATGCGGGACCGGTAATACGTCTTAAAAGACTTTCCGACGACGAACTTCTTGCGCTTATATCGCGTATGACTTTCCTTTACTCGTCTTATTACAACGTCGATCCGCGCGTCGGACCCGAAGATCAGCTGGCGTTTCTGCGGAATTCGCTGTCGAGAGCCGGTGCCGACAGTATGATCACACCCCGGGAAATGATTCGCGACTATATGACACTTCTGGATCTTCTGCGACAGAACCCGGGCGTCGGTTTTTCCGAGGTCTCCGGAATCACTGAAGAGAAGGGCGGAGCGAAATCCTCGGATAGCGGCGAGGCGGATCCCGATGAAATGGTTTTTTAAGGTGACGGAATGACTGAGAACGATATTTTCGAAAGATTTTCACCTTTTATCAGGGATTATATTTACAGAAATTCCTGGGCGGAGCTTCGTCCCATACAGACGGCCGCCGCAGAATCGGTCTTTTTTACCGACAACAATCTTCTTCTGACGTCGGCTACGGCAAGCGGGAAAACAGAAGCCGCTTTTTTCCCGGCCCTTTCACTGATTTGCGAAGATCCTCCGGCGTCTGTAGGGATTCTTTATATCGCGCCGCTGAAAAGTCTTATCAACGATCAGTTCGGTCGCATTGACGAACTTCTCGATCTGACCGGAATACCGGTTACTCACTGGCACGGTGACGTTGCCGCTTCTCACAAGAAAAAACTTCTTGAAAATCCCGCCGGCGTCCTTCAGATAACTCCCGAATCTCTCGAATCGATGCTTGTAAACAGGTCGAACGACATCATCCGGATTTTCAGGGACCTGCGTTTCGTGATTATCGACGAAATACACACACTTACCGGAAGCGACAGGGGTAATCAGATAATCTGTCAGGTATGCAGGATCGGAAGACTGATAGGAAGACATCCGAGAAGGATAGGCCTGTCCGCAACCGTCGGAGATCCCGAAAAAGCAGCTGCATGGCTTTCCGCCGGTTCCGGCAGGAAAACCGACGTTCCCCCCGTGCCTCCCGAAAAGCTTCGGTGGAGGCTCGGGCTCGAGCATTTTTACATCAGGAACACCGATTTCGATCAGAGCGGAGATGCGTGTACTCTAAATTCGGGCGGCAGCGCGGAAGGGAAGGCGCAGCTTGATCCCGGCTACGAGTATATGTACGACTGCGTGAAGAACAAAAAATCCCTGGTTTTCTCCAATTCAAGAGAAGAGACCGAATATATCACCGCGACTTTCCGCCAGATTGCTGCAAAGCGGGGCGATCCCGATATTTTCAAGATTCATCACGGGAATCTGTCGGCTTCGATTCGCGAAGAGGCGGAGGCGGTAATGAAGGACGAAGAAAAGCATGCCGTGACCTGCGCCACCGTGACAATGGAGCTTGGAATAGACATTGGCAGGCTCGAGCGAATCCTTCAGAACGGTGCGCCTAACTCGGTTATGAGTTTTCTTCAGCGCCTCGGACGATCCGGAAGACGCGGACAGCCGCCCGAAATGATGATGGTATTCAGAGAGGAGGATCCGCTTCCCGACACTCCGCTTCCTCAGCTGATTCCCTGGGAGCTGCTTCGGGCGATTGCAGTCGTTCAGCTGTATATCGAGGAGCGTTTCATAGAACCTCCGAACGTTAAGAAACTTCCTTACAGTCTGGCTTTTCATCAGACTTTGAGCGTCTCGGCATCCTCCGGCGAACTCAAACCGTCGCAGCTTGCGGACAGGGTTCTTGCACTTCCGCCTCTTTCGGAAATTCCCAGAGAAGATTACAATTACCTCTTATCTTCGATGATCGACTCTGATTTCCTTGAAATGACGGAGGAGAAAGGACTGATAGTCGGACTTGCGGGGGAGAGACTGCTGTCGAGCTTCAAGTTTTACGCTGTATTCAAAGACAGCGAAGATTTTACCGTCAGGTGCGGTTCTGACGAAATAGGAACGATAACGACGCCTCCTCCGGTCGGGGACAGGTTCGCGCTGGCCGGAAGAGTCTGGGAGGTTCGAGAAGCCGATATAGCAAGGCGCCTGATTTACGTCGATCCGGTCGAAGGTAAGATGGAAATATCCTGGCCCGGGGATTACGGAGAGATCCACACCAAGATTCTGAAGCGTATGAGACGGGTCCTTGAAGAGGATACGGTTTATCCGTATCTTAAGCCAAACGCCGTGCGACGTCTTGAAGCGGCTCGCAGGCTTGCCGCCAATACCGGACTGACCGATCGTTCTCTCGTATGCCTCGGAGGTTTCACCTGGTGCATGTTCCCGTGGCTGGGGACCCGGTCTTTTCGCACGCTGCGAAAATATCTTTCGCGCCGTGCCGCCGAGTACCGTATAAGCGGCATCGAATACGAGGGCTGCTGCTATATCGTATTCAAAATGGAAGGCGCGGACGCAGGCGGACTTCTCTCCGGGCTTTCCGACGAGGTAAAGAAAAACGGAATTGACGTTTCGTCTCTCGTCGGACAGAATGAAAACCCGGTATTCGAAAAATACGATCCTTATATTCCTTCCGAACTGCTCCGTCGCGCTTATTACACCGATAAGCTTCGTGCAGGCGAAGTTGTCGAGCGGATAATTGAAATGAACGAAGAGGAGAATCGTTTCTGAAAATGCTGTTTATTTCCGTAAACTGCGGTACGACAAATATGAGATGCCGCCTGTACTCAGACGACGGCCTGAAGGTGATTGCAGAATCGAAAAGGAAAGCCGGCGTTCGAAACACGGCTTTTGAAGGGAAAAGCGACTGCCTGAGGAAGGCTCTGCGAGATTGCATAGACGATCTTCTTTCCGAGTCCGGAAAAAAAGAAAGCGATATCGAAAGAGTGATAAGCGTAGGTACACTGTCGTCCAACGTCGGTATTTACCACGTTCATCATATCGTTGCGCCTGCAGGACTGAAAGAGGTCGCCTTTGCCGCGAAAACCGTTGTTCTCGAAGATATAACCCGGATTCCGATTTTGTTTGTGCCCGGCGTTAAGATTATGCCCGACCGCAAGACCGAAGAAACCCGCGACAGGATGCGGATAATCGAAAAACTCGATTCGATGAGCGGTGAGGAATGCGAGGCTTTCGGTATCATGGAACGGCTCGGAATCTCCGGGAACGTAACCTTCTGCCTTCCGGGTTCGTATAACAAGACCTTCAACGTTGACGGAGAGGGAAGGATTATCGATATGTACACCGGTATGTGCGGCGAGTTTATGACGTCAATTGCCGAAAACACGCTTCTCGGTCATACTCTCCCGCATCCGGTCGTAAGAAAGATAATACCCGAAAAACTGATCGAAGGTTATATTTATTCAAAAGAGAAAGGAACATCCCCGGCTTTGATTAAGTCGAGGATGCTTGCCGTCAACTACGGTTACTCGGAAGACGAAACAGGCAATTACTTCGCGGGGGCCGCGCTTGCCGACGATATTTCGATTACTGCCGGAGCGACGGTTCCGGGAAGACCTCTGATAATCGGAGGTCCGTCGCCTTTGCGTGAAATCTTCCGTATACTTCTCGGATACGCAGGGACCGCGACAGAGCGTATCATCGACGCGGGAGAAGAGTTGTCTTCGTTGTCGTCTCTGATCGGAGGTCACGCCGTCTGGCGACTGAATTCGGGAAAATAAAAAAAACGCACGGTACGGGCAAACAGCGCTCATGCCGTGCGGTTTTTTCTGATATAGGGATTGTTTAAAAACTTGCTTCGCGAGTTTTTAAACAACCCGTCGAGAAATTTCTCGTCGCGAGACCGCGACGTTTTTGCACG
>CACZSP010000027.1 GCA_902783905.1 uncultured Ruminococcus sp. | reverse complement strand
GGAAACCGGCGAAGAAAGATCCGTCGTAATGCGTGCAAAGGATCAAACCGTGCTTCCTGAAAACAGACACAAAAATCTCTCGCCAATACACGCACGCGAATTGTGCGGTATTACCTATAAGCCGGAGCGATGAAGCGGCCGCTTCATCGCTCCGGCTTATATTTTCGAAAAAAACACTGGATCCCGGTATCAGTAGAAGGTCGCAACCGGTTCGTCCGGCTGAGTCGTTCGTGAAAGGCTTTTTACAACGAGGACCGGACCGGGAGCGCGGTAGATCGGATTCCTCTCGATCGAAATCTTCGCCTCGATCACGAACCAGTCGTAATCCTTTATCTGCTGAAGTATCACCGGCGTGCGCGCGGCAAGCCCCATATAGGTTATATCGGCGGCGCAGCAGGTCATGACGTGCCTGCCGATGATGAAATTCCCGGCGGGAAGAGAGCGGTCGGTCGCCGCCACGCCCTTGAACTTCACCGTTTTTCCGTTGTAATTCTTCATGTTTTCCGAAAGATCCCGGTAAAACAGCGCGTAGTCCCTGTCTTCGATAACGATGACCGGAGCGTTGACGTCAAACGGCAGCGGATCCTCGAAGGTATCGTCCTCGGTGTGCCCGTCGGTATATTCATAAGATATGCCGCATCTGCGGTTGTTGGCGCGGACTATCTTGTGAAGTCTTCCGATGTCGGTTTTTTCGGTGCACCTGTTGAAAAGAATATATTCGGCGTCGGTGATCATGAAGACCGCCTGCTGGCGCATATTCGCGTTGTAGTTTTCAAAGGTGGTCGAATCGACGACCATGATCTGGTCGTTTATGAAGGCGTTGTCGGGAAGAGCGTCGTAAAGGGTCGCCGGGTTCCACATTCCGTTGTACTCGACGACTATCCTGTCGTATCTGTGAAGCTTCAGCTGGCGGTCGATAAACGCGCGCGTCAGCTCTTTTTCACTGTCGACGCTTACGAACCTGACGTTCGGCGCCGCGAAAGCCGCGGGGTCGTATTCCTCAATACCCTCCTCGCAGACGAGAAGGAGCGTCTTCTCGCCCGTGTTGAACTGGCTGTCGGACAGCATTTCCTGAATAAAACGCGTCTTTCCGCCCTCGAGAAATCCGGTTATCAGATATACCGGAAGATTGTTATTCATTTTCTTTTACCACTCAGATCCCGAACAGTGCGGCGATTTCTTTCTCGGCCAGCTTCGATCCGATGACGCAGAGTCTTCCCGTGATACCTGCCGATCCCGTTCTTATATCAGGCTCGCCGGGAACGTAATCGAAGTGTATCCAGCTTCCGTCCTCCGCTTCGACGATGCCCTTTGCCCTGAGCACCGTTCCGAGAGAGTCGTCCTCGTCGAATTTGTCGAGGACCGCCGCGATTTTTTCTTTCGTGAATTTCTTAGACGTCTCGACGCCCCAGCTGGTGAACACCTCGTCGGCGTGATGATGGTGATGACCGTGATCGTGGCATCCGCAGGAGCATTCCTCCCCGTGATCGTGATGATGTTCATGCTCGTCATCGTCATCATGATGGTGGTGATGATGTTCATGCTCATCGTCATCGTCGTCATCATCGTCATGATGGTGGTGGTGATGATGATGTTCGTGCTCATCGCCATCGTCGTCGTCATCGTCGTCATCATGGTGATGGCAGCAGCACTCGTCGTCATCGTCGTCGTCATGATGATGGTGATGATGCCCTTCCTCCTCGGCTTCGGCAAGGCGCTTAAGCTCCGCTTCAAGAGTGTCGCGGCGTTCGGTCGCCTCGGCAATGCTCTTTCCGTCGAGCTTTGCCCAGTCGGTCGTCACTATGACCGCAGTCGCGTTGTGCTCACGGAGCATCGCGACGCAGTCTTCGATCTTTTTGTCGGGGCATCCGCCGGTGTGACTGAGTATTATGCAGCCGGCGTTTTCAATCTGATCGTTGAAAAACTCGCCGAAGTTTTTCATATACATCCTGCACTTGTTCACGTCGACAACGGTGGTAAAACCGTTGAGCACCGCTCCGGCGGGTGCGGCGTTTTTCACCGCGCGGATGACGTCGGAAAGCTTTCCGACGCCCGACGGCTCGATAAGTATCCTGTCGGGATGATATTCGTCGAGCACCTTTGCCAGCGCCGCCTGAAAATCACCCACGAGGGAGCAGCATATACAGCCGGAATTCATCTCGTTGATCCTGATGCCGGCGTCCTGAAGGAATCCTCCGTCGATGCCTATCTCGCCGAATTCGTTTTCAATGAGAACGATGTTCTCGCCGGCGTACGCCTCGGAGATCATCTTTTTAATAAGTGTGGTCTTGCCTGCTCCGAGAAACCCGGAGAAAATGTCGATTTTTGTCATTTTTATCGCTTCCTGATTTATTATTTTTCGTAAAAGATAAGTGAATCGAAGAGCGGCCGGATCAGATCCTCCATCGGTCTGTACAGGTCGGCCGGATGGTTGAGCATGCGCAGCTCGTCGTTTATCCTGACGATAAAGGTGGAGGAACCGCCGCCGTCGGTGTTCATCGCCGTGACCGCTCCGTTGTTTATCATTATACGCGCCAGCTCGATGAGCGCCGCGCCGTTGGACCAGTCGGGACGCCTTCCGTCGACCACCGTCGCGATGATCCTTCCGTCCCTCGCTATGCCGAACGCCGTGCGCGGGTGCGTTTTTTCACCGAAAGGCTGAAAAGGCGCCGTGTCCGCCGGCTTTCCGTCCCTGACTATGATCTGGCCGCCGCCGATCGCCTCGGCGAGCGTGTCCGGAGGATAATCGCCGGTAAACCCGATAACCGCGTTCCCCTCACGGGTAATGCCGAAAAACGGATTGGGACTGTCGGGATTTGCGACCGTCACGCCCTGCGAAACGCAGAGCCCGGACGGAGAGCAGTCGCCGAACATATCGAAAAAGTCTCCGTTGGTCGCTCCGAGGACGCGCAGGCCCAGTTTTTCCGCCGACAGCGCCTCCTCCATAACGGTCTCGATGTCCTTCGGCACGAATACCGGAGCGGCGTGAGGCGTCCCGCACATAACACCGACCCTTTCGGGATCGGCGATCATCGTGCATACCCTCACCTTCGCGCCGTCGGGGGCAAGATAAAGCTCGGTTTTCCATTCGAGTCCGCCGATCGACCCGCAACCCGTCTCTGCCGACAGAACGAGTCCTCTGTCGGCGCGGCGGTCGGATACTCCGGCGTCGATAAGCATATCGGGTGCAAACGGGACGTATTCGGTCAAAGCGTCGCATTCCTCGGTGAAAAAGTCGCTCGGCCGTGTTTTAACTCTCCGGGTGAAGGTGACGCCGAAGCCGCCGGCCTCGGTCAGCTCCTCAAGCCCGAAACGGAAGATATGCATCCTGAAATCGAAGGGCTCCCGCAGATTGCTGACGGCGCCCGTCTTTTTCTCTCCGAGATACGCGACGGCGTCGCTTCTTTCGGCAACTCTTAGATATACCGTTACGGTATCGCCTTCAAGGGCGTATTCGGTACTTACGGTAAAATTCTTTTTTTCGGGAGTTGTTTCACTCACGGCCGTCTCCTTCCGGATCGAAATCGATCCCGCACGGATATCTCTCCGAATTGATTTTTTCCTTGAGCGGTATCCAGTCCTCCATTTCAACGCCAAGGGCGTTGGCAAGCTTCAGGGTGTAGTAAAGCACGTCGCAAAGCTCTTCTTCGACGGTATTTTTCAGATCAGCCTCTCCCGTCGCGTGTTTCTGACCGCGTATCATGACCCTCGCAAGCTCTCCTACCTCTTCCGAAAGCTTTACGAAGGCCTTCATCGGCTCGTAGGTGTCTCTCTGATTTTTCTTTTCGCGGATATAATTCTGCATATATCCGACCGTTATCTTGCCGTGAGCCATTTTTCACTCCTGAACCTGCTTCGTTTCGCCTGCGTCGGCAGGATCCACGAGAACTATCTCTCCGTTAACGAAATACCCCGTATACGAAGCTCTTCCCGACGTCCACGTGTAGGTGCCTCGGCCGTTAATATTGTTATACGCGAACTGTCCGGTGTACGACTCTCCGTCCGCCCAGGTGTAGGTGCCGTTACCGTGGCGCATGTCGTCGGCAAAATCTCCCTCGTAAACGTCGCCGTTCGGGTAAACGTACTTTCCCCTTCCGCTCTTGATCCCGCGGTCGTACGTGCCCTCGTAGGAGGCGCCGTCCGGCTTGGACATTTTTCCCTGCCCGTGGCGCATATCGTCGTAAAATCCGCCCTCGTATATCTCTCCGTCGGCGTAGGTGTATTTGCCGAACCCCTGTTTTTTGTTTTCGACGAAATCGCCCTCGTAAACGTCGCCGTTTGCGAAACGGTAGACGCCGTGACCCGAGAGACGGTCGTGAAGGAAATCCCCTGTGTAACTGTCGCCGTTCTTCAGCGTTATGCTTCCCTGCCCTTCGCGTTCAAAAACTGAGTCCAGTCTGCCGGAATAGCGGCTCCCGTTGGAATAAACGAAGGATCCGTCCGAACGGTCGACGGTCGCCTTCGAGCCGTCGGGAAAAAGCACGACCCCGAGTACCGGTGCGCCGTCCGATCCGACGCGTCCGGCAAAGCGCACCGAAGTGCCGTCAAGCCGGTGGCAGGTGACGTACCTGAATCCGAGAATATGAAGCGTCAGTACGATCGCCGCGAACAAAAGCAGAGCCGCCGCGAAAACGATCGCCATTCTGGCCGCGTAAGGCAGCCTTCTGCGGTATTTTTTCAATGTCAGAACCCCATTTTTCCGGCAAAATTATCGATAAACTGAATGATATCCGGGAGAAGAAAAATTGCGCCCGCCAGCGCCGCGAGGCCGGCTACGGTAACTATAAGGACGATAGGCCAGCCAGGGATCTTTTTCTGAAATCGTGTTTCGGCCTCGAACGCCTTGTCCTCGGGAACGTAAAACCTGTCGGTTTCAAAATTGAAAACGTAGTTTTTTCGTTTGACAGCGACTCCGTCCTCCGCCAGCTGACGCCGTTCCCTTTCGGCTTCGACGTCGAAAGCGTCTTTTTCAACGCATCTTACAAGCCCGCGGTAGGTGCTGCCCCGGCGAAGCGATGATCTTACGCTCGGGTTGCGTTCGAGCCCGAGCTCCTTAAGCGTTTTAGCGGCTTCGGGAGAAAAACACCCCTCGGCGTTAAGCCTCGTTATGAGTCTTCCGTAAACGCTTCTGTTGAAAACGGCAAAATAGGTTGCCGCGATGACCGCGATGAAAAAAGCGATGACGGCGATTCTGATCTTCTCAAGCGAAAGAACAGTGAGCCCGAGATGCTCGTATTCCCCGTATTCCGGCGTCAGCGCCTGACTGATCGCCTCTTTTATCAGATCAAAAAGCGATTCACGCGGCTCTTCGCTTTCCGAAGGAAGGGAATAAAGGATTCTTCCGTAAAGATTCGGCAGATTCATTGTCTTTACCGGCGCGTCAGCCGTTCAGTATCTCGCCGCCGCAGAGGCGGACGAGCAGTTCCTCCAGATCGGAATTGTCGGAATAGTCGACCGTTATCCGGCGCTTCCCTTCTCCTCCGTCTTCGATTTTTATCCTGTGTCCCGAGAGCGAAAGCGCGCGCCGCTCCAGATCCGCAAGATAAACACGCGTCTGTTCGTCCTTTATCGGTATGCGAAGCTGTTTCGGACGGTTGAGCGTTTTCACGCATCTCTCGGTATCCCGGACCGACAAATCCGAAAGCGCGATCTTCTCGGCAAGCGGAATCATATCCTCGCGGTTTTTAAGAGCGAGGAGCGCACGGGCGTGTCCGGCCGAAATGACGCCCTCGTCGACTTTGCGCAAAATCTCACGTGGCAGATCGAGAAGCCGAAGCGCGTTTGCTACGGCCGGGCGGCTGCGCCCCGTTTTTTCGGCGACCTGTTCCTGCGTCAGACCGAACCTTTCGATAAGATCGCGGAAGGCCATTGCCTCCTCGACGGCGGAAAGATCACGCCGCTGGATGTTTTCGACAAGCGAAACCTCGGCCGCGGTAAGCTCGTCTCCGGTAAATACAATACAGGGGATCTCCGTAAGTCCGGCGATCCTTGCAGCTCTCCATCTGCGTTCCCCGGCAATGATTCTGTAGGTGCCGGGAAAATCGGTGTTTTCGGTTACGATAACCGGCTGCAGCAACCCGAGCGAAGCAATGGATGCGGCCAGCGAGTTCAGGGATTCCTCGTCGAAATCCTTCCTGGGCTGATCTCTTGACGGTTCGATGTCGGAAAGACGGATCATTGTCGAGAGATTGCCGTCTCTTGTGATCGTATTGTCCTCAAACAGGGATTCTATTCCCCTTCCGAGTCCGGACCTTTTTCGATTTTGCGCCATTATTATTCCCTTTCGAAACTTATATTCTTTCAGTCAGTTCGCGGGCGACTTCAAGATACTCCTTGGCTCCCTTGGACGATTTGTCGTGGTAATAAACCGGACAGCCGAATGAAGGCGCTTCCGACAGTCTGACGGAACGTGATATCTTCGTTTTGAAAATCCGGTTGTCGTAATGCTTTCTGAGTTCGGCCACTACCTGGGACGTGAGAATAAATCTGCCGGTATACATAGTCAGAAGAATTCCGCATATTTCAAGATCCGGATTAAAGTTCTTTCTTATCCCGCTGATATTGATCATAAGCTGAGAAAGACCTTCAAGAGCGTAAAACTCGCATTGCATAGGAATGATCACGGCGTCAGCGGCGGTCATCCCGTTAACGGTAAGCATTCCGAGAGACGGCGGACAGTCGATAATCAGATAATCGTACTCCTCTTTTACGTACTCCAAAGCGTCCTTCAGAAAATACGCGCTGTCTTCCTTTTTGTATAAGGCAAATTCGGTCTCCGAGAGTGTTATGACCGAAGGAATGACCGAGAGATTATCGTAATTTGTCTTAATAACAGTGTTTCTTATTATGTCGCGCCTTTTTTCGTCACCTTCGGAGGAGACAAAAGAGTTCAGAACGTCTCGGATCGAAGTCCTGAGCGTTTTTTTAGCCACACCAACGCCCGAAGTAGCGCTTCCCTGAGGGTCGATGTCTATAAGCAGCGTTTTGCGGCCCATTATCCCGAGGGAAGCAGCTATATTCACTGCCGAAGTGGTTTTTCCGACTCCGCCTTTCTGGTTGGCAAATGCGATAATCTTACCCATAACGCGTCCTCCCGACTTATTTATATAATTATATCACAACATCTGGGTAAAATCAATCGTATAGACATAAAAAAGCAAAACTCGCCTCATACGAATTGCATAAAGCGGTTTTGCTTTTTGGAAGCATTGAATAATTCGACGCACGTATCCTGACGGCTCATTTTCCGCCTGTATTCGCGTCGTAATCTTGCAATACCGCCTGTATTGCTGCGATTTCTCAGCAAAGACAGGCGAAAAATGTTCTCGCCAATCTACTCACGCGAATTATTCAGTGTTCCTTAATGTTTCACGTGAAACACTGTCGCTTGCTGGCATCCGAGTGTTTCACGTGAAACGGTTTTTATGGGGCTTAAGGCAATACCGCACAATCCGCGTGCGTGTATTGGCGAGAGATTTTTGTGCCTGTTTTCGGGAAGCACGGTTTGATCCTTTGCACGCATTACGACGGATCTTTCTT
>CACZSP010000026.1 GCA_902783905.1 uncultured Ruminococcus sp. | reverse complement strand
GCTCCGTAGGCGCTGGTCACCGGATCGTTCGCTTTGACGATCATCGGGGAGATCAGCTGTCTGTCGGGGGAAAAACCGACGATCTTGGTGGTGCTTCCGCCTACGTCTATTCCTATTACCGTTTTTCCGTCTGACGGACGGTGTTTTCTTTCTGCCATTTTTCTTTTCCTTTTTTAGGTTTCTCAGTCGTTCGTAAGGTCTCCGTCCCCGGATATGGGGATCTGCTCTCCGAGAAAGACCGGCTTCGGTCTGAATACCGTTTTGACCGAGTCTTTCGCTCTTGCGAGTATCTCACGCGATTCCCGGTAGGTCCGTCCGCCCCAGTCATCTCCGTCGGCTGCCACGCCGTACGCCTCGATACCCAGTTTTTCGGCGATATAAAGGGCGCGGTAAAGGTGGTACCTCTGGGTTACTATAATCATCTTTTTAACGCAGAAAACGTCGCGCGCCCGGTACATACTGTCGTAGGTCGAAAAACCGGCGTGATCCATAAAGACGTCGGAGGACGGTATACCGGCGTCCACCGCCTCTTTTTTCATCGTTCCCACTTCGTTGTATCCGACCCTTCCGTGGTCCCCGCTCATAAGCAGCTTCGGAGCGGCGCCCGACCGGTAAAGGTCGATCCCGCGGGAGAGCCGTGCTCTCAGCAGATCGCTTGGAACGCCGCTTTCCTTAACGAAACAGCCAAGTATCAGGATGCAGTCGGCGTCTTCGATCTTCGCCGCCTCTCCGGCGGAGATTATCCGGGCTTCCGCCTTTTTCCGGACGGCGGCGTCGGATATGAGAACGAAGGCGCCGGCCGCGACAGCGGCGGAGAATACCGCGATCAGCAGGATCCGGGCGGCGCGCCGGAAACGGTTCCGCCTCACGCGGCGTGACGGATCGCTTTTTTTGTTTTTTAGTGCGGAATCAGGCATTTTCATTTTTCGATCGCGGCCCCGGGACGTCGGAGCTTCCTTCAGCTTCCGAATGCCGCAAGCAGGTCGTCCAGATTCTTTCTGAATACTTTTTCATAGGACGCCGCAGCCGACTGCCAGCCGGATTCGGCGGTGCCCGAAAGCGCTTTTCGTATCGTTCTGTAAGTGTCGTAGTTGAACATATGAGTGAAGGTGCGGCCTATTTCAAAGGAGACTCCGTCACGGATGTGATCGATCATTGTCTGGGACGTCGCGTCGGTGACGTATCTGATCTTCATGCAGGTCTCGTAGAGGTCGGGGGTGACCGAGCGGTAGCTTTCCGACGCAAGCGCCTCGAGAGTCGTGGCGGCGATATCAGGGATATCGGTCCCCTTCGAGATCATATAAAGAGAATATTTGTAGTTGAGCGTCGTGCGGTAGTCTTTCTGGGAGGCGTCGAATTTGGGTATCGGAACGATGCCGAAATCGACCCCGCCGTTCTGCAGATAGTTCATCGCAAGGTCGAGAGAGTAAATAATGAACAGCGATGAACCCTCCGAAAAGAGTTTTTCATCCGCGGAGGAGTCGTTCTTCACCGAACTGCTTTTGCAAAGCCCCGAGACCTTGTCCATCAGGTCCTGCGCACGGTTTCCCTTCCAGCTGTCGGACAGGTAGGGGACGTCCTTTTCGTCCTTTTCGACGAATTTCAGGTCTGATCCGTAAAAGAGAGCTTCGACCGTGATGGCGTCGTGGACGAGACCGTAAACCGGATCGGCGCCCTCTCCCGTGAAGGCGGAAGCAAGCTCGACGAATCTGTCGACCGTCCAGTCGTTGCGTTCGACGAGGTCGTAGGGACTTGCAAGACCGTAATCGGTAACCAGCTGTTTGTTGAAGAACGTCCCGTACATCCGGAGAAGATAGTTGGTGGAAATGTCGCCGGTGGCGAAATAGAGTTTACCGTTTATCGTCGCCATATCGGTCAGATCTGAAGCCCACCAGGGCATGTCGAAGGAAAGAACGTCGTTGTGACCTATCAGATCGGTTGCGTAACCCTGAGTCGCCGCCATGGCGATGGTGGTGCTGTACGCGGAGATCACGTCGTAGGTGCCGGAGCCGGCAAGGTCGGCGGCGATCAGAGCGTTGAACTCGTTCCTCTGTCCGTAATCCCCTTTTTCGCCGATCCAGTTGAAATTGACGCCGAGGCGGTCGCTGACACGGAGGTTCCTCCGGAAGATAGCCGAGTTTATTATATCGCCGTTGTCCTGGGCGTCATATTCGACGTTTTTAGCGTTGTTCCAGTAAAGGACGTCTACCGTCTGACCGCCGTAGTCGATGCCTTCGGGCAGCCGGTCCTTGCGATATCCTTTTGCGTCGTAGATATCCGGGGTGGTCAGTGCGGGCTCGGTGGAATCGACACTGCCTTCCAAAGCGCCTGTTTCGGTCCCCTGCCTGTCTGAACAGGAGGCGAATGCGACGAGGACGAGTATGACGGCGAGTGACGAGGAAATGATCTTTTTGATGAATTCAGCCATGGAAGGTTCTCCGTTCCGGATAAGCCGCCTCACCCGGTCCGGAGGGCGGCACACCGGCTGCTTTTATTTTTAATTATACATCTTTTTCAGGTGTCAGTCAAGCATAGTTTTTGATTGATTTATTTGATTAAATATTGTATAATATTAATCGGCTGCGTCCCGGCGCGGGATGACGTTGGCCCGGCTTCCTGCCGGCGCTCACGGCCGCGTTGCGCG
>CACZSP010000025.1 GCA_902783905.1 uncultured Ruminococcus sp. | reverse complement strand
TGACCTGAAAGTTCTGGCGGAAAAGAAGCTCGCCAAGCTGGACCGGTACTTTTCCAAGGAAGAGTCCGCGAAGCTGACCTTCAGCCGCAAACGCAACCGCGAGAACATCGAGATCACGATAATGGCTTCAAACACCATCTTCAGGTGCGAGACAAGTGACGAAACCTTCCGCAACGCCCTCGACAAGGCCGTCGATACCATCGACAGGCAGATCAGGAAGAACAAGACGAGACTTGAGAAGAGACTCGGGAAAAACGCTTTCGAATTATCGCGCGCAGAGGACGAACTGTCCGAGCCCAGCGAAAAGATCGTCAGAACGAAGAGCTTCAAGCTCACTCCGATGACGGTCGAGGAAGCGATCCTCCAGATGAACCTCCTCGGTCACAGCTTCTATATGTTCGAGGACGCCGAGAACGGACTCGTCTGCGTGGTCTATTCAAGGAAAGACGGAGACTACGGTCTCATAATTCCCGATAAAGACTGAATACTTTCCGGGGGCTGTCCGGTTTCCGGACAGCCCCGATTTTATTTTCTGCTCGGAGTATAATATGAAAACGATCATTCCCGACGGCTACCGGTCGACCCTCACCGCCCGTCAGACCCAGATAGCAATCAAAAAGATAAAGGAATTCTTTCAGACCGATCTTGCCAATCAGCTAAACCTGCGCCGCGTTTCGGCGCCTCTGTTCGTCGACAGAGAGAGCGGTCTCAACGACAATCTGAACGGCTGGGAGCGGCCGGTCGGTTTCGATATGAAGTGCGTTCCGGGCAGTTACTTTGAGATAGTCCAGTCTCTCGCGAAGTGGAAGAGAATGGCGCTCGGAAGATACCGCTTTGCCGTCGGAGAGGGACTTTACACCGATATGAACGCGATCCGGCGGGACGAGGACACCGACAACGTCCATTCGGTTTTCGTCGACCAGTGGGACTGGGAAAAAATAATAAATAAAGAGGACCGCACACGCGACTATCTGCACCGTACGGTCAACTATATTTACGACGCGCTTCGTCAGACGGAAAACTATATTGCCGACGACTACAATTTCATAGGTCATCTGCTGCCCGAGAGCATCACCTTCGTCCGCAGCCAGGAGCTTGAGGACGAATATCCGGGCATTTCGCCGAAGGAAAGGGAATACGAGGCGTCGAAGAAATACGGAGCGGTCTTTATCGAACAGATAGGGGCGAAGCTCCGCTCGGGCACGCCGCACGACGGACGGGCTCCCGACTACGACGACTGGTCGCTGAACGGAGACCTGATAGTATACTATCCGATACTCGACATGCCTCTCGAGCTGTCCAGCATGGGTATACGCGTCGATGAAGACGCGCTCCTTCGTCAGCTGAAAATCGCCGGATGCCCCGAAAGAGCGGAACTGCCGTTTCATAAAGCGCTGCTGGAAGGGAAGCTGCCATATACGGTCGGCGGAGGAATCGGACAGTCCCGCATGTGCATGTTTTTCCTGCGGAAGGCGCACATCGGGGAAGTACAGGCGTCCTGCTGGCCGGAGGACGTACGGCGCCTTTGCGAGGAAAAGGGCGTGTTCCTGCTTTGACCGGAAAGTTTTTCTGCGCCGTCGATATAGGCGGAACGAAATCCGAGGCGGTCATATTCGACCGCTCGGGCAGGATTTTTTCGGAGCGGCGCACGAAGGGCATTACCCCTGTTGACGCGCCGTTTGACGAATGCCTGTCGCATTATAAGAAGACCCTGTCGGATATCATTTCCGACGCTCCCGGCGCCGTCGCGGCGACCTACTGTTCGGTGGCGACGGTGGAGCACTACTCGCCGGCGGTTTACGATCATCTTAAAACCGTCCCCGGGACCGGAATGCTTCGGGTCGAGCCCGACGGACTCTGCCTGATCTCGTCGGTCCTCGGCCACGCCGACGGAGCGTCGATGATATGCGGGACGGGTTCGTCCCTTTACGTCAGACACGGAGAGTCCTTCTACCGCGTCGGCGGCTGGGGACATTTCATAGACAGCTGCGGAAGCGGATTCGTGCTCGGCAGACTTGCCTTTCGCGCCGCCCTGCGCGCCTTCGACGGTCGTGACGGCGGGACTCTGCTGACCGGAATAATCGAAAAAAAGACCGGAAGGCGTGTCTTCGAGGAGTACGACAGGATGTACGCGCTCGGACGGCCTTACGTCGCGTCGTTTGCCGGATGCGTTTTCGAGGCGAGGCGCCGCGGAGACGCCGCTGCCGAAAAGATATTCGACAGCTGCTCGTCGGATCTTGCCGAATTGGTTTCGACCGCGCGGCGCAGGGAAGGGAAGCCGTTGACAGTTGTGCTCAACGGCGGTGTTTTCTCAAACTACCCCGAATACGCCGAAGCGGTAAAGAAAAAATCACCCGCAGATACGACTTTTGCCGAATCGGGCATGCCGCCGGTATACGGCTGCGCCGTCGAAGCGCTTTACAGCGCCGGCGTCGCGGCGGATGAAAAGTTCAGAGAGACGTTTGCGGCCTCTCTCCGGAAACAAACAGGAGATTGAAGATGAAATACCACGGAAAGGAAAAATGCCGGATTCTGAAGCAGATCCGCGCACAGATAGCCGAATCGAACGATATCGAATGGATCGTCGAGGAATGCCCTCACAAAGGGGATTGCGCCGGGACCTGCCCCAAATGCGAAGCCGAGGTCCGCGAGCTGGAGCGCAAGCTCGAAGAACGCAAAAAGCTCGGCAAGCGCATCGCCGTGGCCGGCGTCGCCGCGGGGATCGCCCTCAGCGTCAGCGGATGCTCGGTTCCCGGAACGACGATGATCGACGGAGATCTTGTCGCTCCTTCTTACGGCGGGGGGAGCACTCTTCCCGCGCTGGTCATTACCGACGAAGACACCGATGCGGACACCGCCTCTGCGGGAGAGAATAACCCGGGAACCGATGAAGACGGGGACGTGGATCTTCCCGGAGAGATCCCGGAGCCCGACAAACCGACGGTCGAATCCCCCGACGAGATATTGCCCACCGCGGGTATCCTTCTTCCTCCCGACGCCGAGATCGTAACCGGCCCGGTCGGGGAGGACGATCCCGCAAAAGAGTGAATACAGTCCCGATGGCGGAAAAGAACGATCTTCTGTTTCCGCTGTGGCGCTTCGACCGGTTGCGGATGGCGACCGACGGCTGGGGCGTCACGACGCTCGTCGGAGCGCACGGCTGCCCGCTGGCGTGCAGGTACTGCATAAACCCGGAGTGCCGTGAAGCCGGGGAAAAGGTGACTTTCGTCACACCCGTCGAACTGTACGATCTTGTAAAGCGCGACGATCTGTATTTCAGAGCCACGAACGGAGGCGTGACCTTCGGAGGCGGGGAGCCGCTTCTGCACGCCGGATTCATCAGGCGGTTTCGTGAAACGGTTCCGTCCGAATGGAGGATCTACGCGGAAACTTCTCTTTACGTGCCTGAGGAATGCGTGAGGACCGCCGCAGGTTGCGTCGACCATTTTTTCGTCGACGTGAAGGATTTGTCTTCCGATATATATAATAGATATACCGGCGGCGACGTGCGGAAGGTCCTTTCGAATATCGAAACGCTTCTGTCCGCGGCCGGGAGCGACCGGATCACAGTACGCCTGCCGCTGATCCCCGGCTATAACTCCGACGAAGACAGAGATAATTCGGAGAGGATCCTCCGTGGAATCGGCGTCACGCGGTTCGACAGGTTCAGATACAAAACGCAGACCCGTACAAAAGAAAACAGGTGAAAACCTTTTCATAAAATCCCGCGCCCGGCGGTCCGCTTTCGCGGTCCGCCGGGCGCGGGACGTTTTATTCACGCATTGATTTGCGTATCAGTCGGCTCAGTCCTTTTTGCCAGCCTTGCGGACGCCGATCACGGCTCCGCCGAGGGAGATAACGGCAAGCAGAGCGAACCAGACGGTGCCGTCACCGGTTACCGGAGTGGTCTGCTGCTGTTCGTTGATGGTCCATATAACCGCGAAGGGCGATACGCTGTAAACGGTGACCTTGAGTCCTTCGGCCGTCTTTTCGGGCTTGAGGTACTCGATGTATCCGGCGGGATGCTCGGCGGTCGCCGCGGCAAGCATGTGAGCTACCAGGAAGTCGTCCCTGTCCTTGTCGGATCCTTCGGGATACGGAAGGGTTATGACGATTCCGGAGGATGGGATGATGTCGTTGGTAGCGGGAACGAAGGTCGTTCCTCCGTCCAGACTTACCTTGAGATCGACCTCGACGACTTTGACTTCTCCGTCCTTGAATCCTTCCTGAGCTGCGGCACCGGCTTTGAGTCCGGACTCGATAAGCTCGGGAGTCTTTGTCGCGTCGTTCGCGGCAAGCGCGTCGCTGACGACCGGCTTGTCGGAAACGGTGAGCTTGGAGAGAATGATCGTCTGAACGTGCGTCTCGTCGTTACCGCAGATGCGCTTCATTTCGCCTTCGGCGGTTTCGGTCGGGATCTTGGTTTCGTCCCATGCGCCCCACTTGTGTCCGAGGGGCGCGATCGCGCAGGCTTCGACAGTCGTTAAGACGGTTCCGGCTTCGTTGGAGTATACGTTTCCGCAATCGGAGCAGGTGTAGTATTCCTTGTTTCCGCCCGCTTCGCAGGTCGCGGCAACGGCTTCGGTCTTAACGAGATTGTGCTGATGTACGGGAGGTTCTTCCGGCTTTTCCTCGGGGATTCCGATGCCGTCGGCAAGAAGGTTGCCCTTGTACAGAACGGCGTTCTTGACGGTCATTTCGACGTTGACGTTGTACGTGTAGATCATAAACGCGAGATCGTCAATGACGGTGAGGTCTTCCGTTCCGTTAAACATTCTCATAAGTTCGACGTTGTCGACCGTCTGGATGGCTTCGTATTCGCCCGACTGTCCTCTCTCGTAGTAGGTCCAGGTCCAGCCGTCGAGCTCGACGACCACGTCGGCAAAGCCCTGATCGTCAAGAGCGGGAACGAAGGTCGCGAAGGATCTCATAGTGGCATCCTTGTAGCCGTATCCGGGGAAGTTGGAGCCGTTATAGGCGTACTTGACGGCGTTGGCAACGAGGAGCGGATCCTCT
>CACZSP010000024.1 GCA_902783905.1 uncultured Ruminococcus sp. | reverse complement strand
AGTATCTCGGCGGCAAGCAAAGCGGCATTGACTCCTCCGTTAATCGCAACGGTGGCCACCGGGATCCCGGAAGGCATCTGTACCGTTGACAGAAGTGCGTCAATGCCGTCGAGTGTATTCGATTTGCAGGGAATTCCTATCACCGGAAGGGTAGTGTTTGCCGCGATTATTCCGGCAAGGTGCGCCGCCATCCCCGCGGCGGCTATGATGACCCCGAAGCCGTTGTCTCTCGCCTCCCGGGCAAACTTCTGCGCCTCATCGGGCGTGCGGTGCGCCGAATATACGTGTGCTTCGTAGGGTATTCCGAGGGCGTCCAGCGTTTTTGCGGCGCCCTTCAGCACCGGCAGATCGCTGTCGCTCCCCATAATGATCCCGACTTTTTTCATTATGCGTTCACTCCTTTCGCGGACGTTGTGCCCCGCAAAAAAATTACATATAATTATACCATTTTTTCGAGGGAAAGTCAATGATTTTCCGCTTACGGCTTTTTTTGTTTTTTGCGCCCCGTGACGGTTGCTTTTTTTTGTGTTTTTTGATATAATAATTGTTTAGTATACAAAAGAGTGCTGCCGCAGCGTCGCGGACAGTCCGCGGTGACGCGCGTTGAAAGGAGGTAAAAATGAGTTTTTCGAGTCTTGAATTCATGATACTGTTTTTTCCTCTTTTCTGCCTTGCCTACTACGTTATGCCCGCCCGCTTCCGCAACGTCGTCCTTTTCCTCGGATGCGCGGCTTTTTATCTTTTCGGCTGCACGCAGGATCTTTCCTTTGCCGTCATCCTTGCCGTTTCGGTGATCGCAAACTGGCTTCTCGGCATGATGATCGAAAAGGCGCCCCGCAGCCGCCGCATCTGGCTTGCCGTCGGAGTGATACTGAATATCGGCACGCTTTTCTTTTTCAAATACGCTCCCGCCGTCGGGAATCTTTTCGCAAAAGAGGGAACTAACGTTTTCCGCGATCTCGCCCTTCCTCTCGGTATGAGCTTCTATTCCTTCCGTGCCGTCGGGTATCTCGCCGACGTCGCCCGCGCCAAATGCTACGCCGAACCGAACCCGGCGCGCTTCGCCCTCTGGTTCGCCTTTTTCCCGTCGGTTACAGCGGGGCCGATCACCCGCTATCCGGCGATGCTCCCTCAGCTGAAGGAGAGAAAATACAGCGCTCCGCAGGCGGCGGAGGGAATGAGGACCTTCATTCTCGGACTCGGATACAAGGTCCTGCTCGCCGACCGGATAAGCACTCTCTGGTACAAGGTCACCGAGCTCGGCTGGCCGAGCGTATCGTCGCCGCTGGCCTGGATGTGCGTTATCGGCTATTCGCTGTACATTTATTTTGACTTTGCCGGATACTCGCTGATGGCGATCGGCGTCGCGAAGATCCTCGGCTTCGACCTTCCCGAAAACTTCCGCTATCCCTACGCCTCGAAAAGCATGACCGAATTCTGGCGCCGCTGGCATATCACGCTCGGCGAGTGGTTCAAGGATTACATCTACATTCCCCTCGGCGGTTCGAGATGCGGAAAATGGCGCAATCTTTTCAACCTCCTCTGCGTCTGGCTCTTTACCGGCATCTGGCACGGATCCACTCTCAATTTCCTGATCTGGGGCCTCTTCCTTTTCCTCGTGATAGCGGTCGAAAAGCTCTTCCTCAAGAAATTCCTCGATAAGATCCCCGTGCTCGGGCACCTCTATATGATCGTCCTGATCCCTCTGTCATGGGCTATCTTCGCGTCTACCGACCTGTCCGAACTCGGCAGTCTTTTCCTCCGCCTCTTCCCCTTCCTTCCCCAGAAGGACGTCTTTATCATCCCCGGGGACTGGCAGAAATATCTCGGTCAGTACTGGTACCGGCTGCTTCCCGCGCTTCTGCTCTGCTTCGGGCTCCCCGAAAAGATCCACAAAAAATATTCGGGAAAGCTTTGGTACGACGTGATACTGATGGTTATCCTCTCATTCTCTCTCTGGTTCGTATCGAAGTCGGGCGGCGACCCCTTCATGTACGGAAATTTCTGAAAGGCAGTTCATACGATGAAAACAAAAGAAACGATTCAGGCGGTAATCTCGATAGTGCTGTTCGCTCTCTGCTTCGTCATAACACTGCCCTTCACTTCAAGCGCGCTGCTTGAAAGGATACCCGGGTGGAAAGGAACCGAAGAAACCGATCCGGTGGAAAGCGTAGACTACACCTACTCCCCTTACGTCCCCTACACACCGGCTCAGGATACCGATCCGGTCGATCCGGTAACGTCGGTTGAAGATACGTCGCCGCAGACCGTCGCGCCGGATACCTCGGACGACGTCACGTCGGGTGAAGGATCGACGGCCGCCGAAACCGAAACGCAGACTCCCGTCACCACTCTTCCCGAAACCACCCTGCCCGAGACCACGGCAAGGCCGGTCGATCAGCCGGTCGGCGGATGGAGAACGGTCGACAAGGATTATTTCGCCGACGCGCTCTTTATCGGCGACTCGAGGACCGAGGGCATCTGTCTCGGTTCGTACGGCCCGCTGAGCAACGCCGTCTTCTTCTCGGGAGAGAGCTGGACCTGCGGACACGCGATGACGGTCAGGGCGATGGCCAAAACCGGTTCCAACCCCGGCTTCGTCGACGCGGCAAACACGAGGACCTATTATCCTCTCGGCGAATACACTCTTGAGGAACTCCTTTCGTACGGAGACTTCAAATTCAAAAAGATCTACATCATGTTCGGCCTCAACGAGATAGGCACGCCGGTCGATTATATCGTGGGCACCGTCGGCAGCATGATAACCATGTGCCGCACCCTCTGCCCCGACGCGATCATCTTTGCCGAGGCGAATCTTTATATGACCGAAGGATTCGTTCAGAAAAACGCGGCACGCGGCAAGGGATACTACAACAACGTAAAGCTCGCCCAGATAAACGAGGGCATAAAGAAGTTTGCCGACTGGAAATACGTCTTCTATATCGATATCAACGAGCTGATGGGCGACGGAAAAGGAAACGCCAGCACCCAGTACTGCACCGCGGGCGGCGCTCACCCGAAGTGGGAGCACTACCGCACCTGGGCGGAATGGTTTTACACGAAAGGCGTTTAAAATATCAGGCAGGGGCGTCTGAAGACTCTTTTTCACGGGTTTTCGACTTTCCCTGCCGATTTTTTTTCGAAAAAACGTAAGATTTGGCTGACTTGACTGTATATAACAGTGAAAGCAAAATGGAGGTGAGACGGTGGAGGACGGCGAACTGCTGACGCTGCTGAAAAAAGATCCGAACGCCGGAATGGAACGGCTGATAGATCAGTACGCGGGTCTTGTTTACTCTGTCGTCGGAAGCAGGCTGGACCCCGCCTTCTGCCTTTCGTCCGACCGGGAGGACTGCGTCGCCGACGCGTTCAGCCGCTTTTACTCGGAGCTTTCCCGGTACGATCCCGAAAAATCCGGCATCGGATCCTGGCTTTGCGTAATAGCACGGAACCTTGCGATCAATCTTTCGAAAAAAAGGAGAGCGGAAGCCGGCGTCCCTGACGGGGAGACATCTCTTTCGCGGATCCCGGACGACGAAGTTTTCGAGTCGGAGGCCGACGAAGCGGAATTGCGCCGCGAGGTGATAAAGGCCGTGGAAAACCTCGGAGAACCCGATTCCTCCATCATCTTCCGCAAATATTATTACGGAGAATCCTCGAAACAGATTGCGGAAGAACTGGGCATATCTGTCGCGAACGTTGATACGCGAACGCACAGAGCGCTGAAAAAACTGAAGACGCTGCTTGGAGGGAGCGAAGGATGAAAAAAACGCTTACAGAAATATTCGACGGGGCGACTGCGGAGGAGACCGACGTTCTCGTAAAGCGCAACCCGGTTCCCGCCCCTTCCCCGGACGCGCTTGCTTCTGTAAAAAGCAGAGTCGCCGTCAGCGCGGGATACGACGCGCCGGGCGCGAAAAAAAAGAAAGCCGGATTCCTGTGGAAATCCGCTGCCGCTGCGGCCGCCTGCCTTCTGATCGCCTTCGGCGTCTTTGCCGTTCTGCGCGCACTGCGCGGTGGAGTTCCCTCCTCTCCGCTTCCCGCCGATCCGGATGATATCGTCTGGGGACGCGCGGATATGCAGGAAGTGCAGGGGGAGGTCCCCGCCCCCGACTGGAACGGCTGGCATACCGGCCCGCTCCTGCTCGCCGAGCTGGAAAAGGCGGACGCTGAAACGGTTTTCGCGCTTCACGTATCGAAAGTCTTCAGCGACGGATACGTATACGACGGAAAGACGGTCGCGCAGATCCGGATCGAAAAAGAAGAAAAAAGCGCCGTAGCCGAAAAGCTCATGCTGCTTCTGAAAACCGGCGATATTCTGAAATACGGAGAGGCAGTTTATACAGTCGGCACCCCGGAAGGCGAAAAGTGGAGCCGGGAGCTGTACGAAGAAACCAGGGCATCCATCGGTGCTGAATTTCTGTCGGAATATCTGTCGGACGTCGCTTTCGACCGCGAGCGGGCGCAGAAAGATCTCGCCGCGGCCGAAGATGAGGTCCGGCGGCTTGAAAGAGTTCTCGACGAAGCATTCGGCGAGTTCCGGCGAGCCGCAGCCGGAGACGCGGCAAAGGCATTTTCCGACGCCGGTATCCCCGTCGTCGAAAAAAACGGAAAAACGTTCGTATTTATCACAAAAAAACATCTGACGGAACTGGAACTGCCGGAGAAAGATTTTTACCTTCTTACCCTTGCCCTCCGCAGAAATTACGAACACGTCGCGGGAGACGTGCCGGTTTTCGACAGCGCCTCGGTCAGCGGATTTGCGCTCGAAAAGATCGACTGTGAAATTTCAGACGGTTCCTCCCGCAACGCCCGGTCCGACGCGGAGCTGATAGATATGATCAACGACCTGATCAGAGCCCGGGAGTTCGACACCGACGTCGTGACCGTCCGGATAACGAGCAGCGAGGAACTTTCAAGAGAGGTCTTCGCAAATATAGAATACGAAGATATCACAGCGACGAAAAAATACAAAACGAGCGCATTCGTCTGGCTTTACGTAAGATCCGACAAGCTTAATCTCGAAGCTCTGAAAGAAATATCCAATATTAGCTCGGTAAAAACAGTAAGTATCGGTATGGATCAGAGCGTTCCCGATTCGGAGTGAATGGGCAGGCTTCGCGCCTGACGGCGCTCGCAGTGAAGACGCGCCTTCGGCGCTGATGAAGACGTGCTTCGCACCGGTGAAGACGCGCCTTCGGCGCTAATGAAGTGT
>CACZSP010000023.1 GCA_902783905.1 uncultured Ruminococcus sp. | reverse complement strand
TTACGTTTGGCGGATCTGTCACAGAATTAGGTGACGTTGTTGATATGGGTGAAAATGCCGTCCGTCCCGCTTTGTGGATAGATCTTGGATCTTAACTCTTTAGATCGGAAATCTTCCACAGCATGTGGAAAATTGTATTATTGACACCGTTTCAGTTTTATCGGGGAAAGATATTTGAATCGTCAGCGGCACCCGAAGAATCGCGCGCGTCCTAAGCCTTCCCCTCTGCGATCTGCAAAGTCAGCGGCAGTAAATGAGAAGTGAGGGGAAGGTGTCAGCGGACCGTGGCGCTCGGTTTTCTTCACCCGGAATCATCCCGCTGACGGATGAGGTGTCACTGAGGAACTGATTGCAAAAAAAGAGACAATCACGAAACGCCACATCCGTCGCGCCTGCGCGCGACACCTCTCGCTGCGGCAGGGGCAACCTGAAGCGTTGCCCTAGTCACCGGCGCGGCTCTGACAGCCCCCCGGGCTGTCATTCACTACCGAGCCGTCGCTTCGCTACTCCAGCCGGAGAAGGCAGGGCATATGCGCCTCGTTCACTCGGGCGGTACGAGCGGTTCTAAACAGCAATAACCACTGATAACGACAAGTATTTAGAAGCGACAGTGGAACCCAAAAAATGACCGCGTTTTTAGGCTCCCTCCGGGAGGGAGCTGTCGCCATACGGCGACTGAGGGAGCACGCGCAAATCACCGACCACGCAGTCTGAAGTGGTATCTTTTCTTGTTACAAGTTTTTCAGTGACACCTCATCCGGCCGCTACGCGTCCACCTTCCCCTCACTCGTCGCGAAGTACCTCTGCTGATTCCAAATGCAGAGGGGAAGGCAAGTCACAGCGCTCCGTTCATTCGGGTGGCATGTACGGTTCAAAAAGCAATAACTGCTAATAACGACTGATACTCATAAGCGTCAGCGGCACTCAAATGATCGCCGAACCCTTGCCTTCTCCTTGGGGAGAAGGATGTCGCGGAGCGACAGGATGAGGGGGGCGAGTCGAAACGATTATGGATCAGAACCGTTAACTTCGCAAAACGTCGGTGTGCGCGTCTTGCGTCGCGCACATCGACGCGCCGTCAGGCGCGAAGCCCGTACCTTTCAAAATACAGCCCCGGCGGCCCGAAATCGGATGATTTCGGGCCGCCGGGGGCTGTTATTAAACCGTCATCAATTAATCCTTCATCCTCGCCACGCGGAAGGAGAGGATCCTTCCGTCGATGATCTCAGGTTCGGTGTAAACGACGAAGGAATAACCGTCGTGCGACACGCGTTCGAGCATATCGGCTATCTCGTCGTAATCCTCGTCCTTCATGAACTGCGCGTATTTTTCGGCGGTCGCCGGGTCTGACGCCAGCATGTAGACGGTAGCCGAGGCGCCGGTCATGGCGACGTCGGTAAAGTGAAGGACCGATCTCATAAACGCGCTGTCAAATCCGAGATCCCCTTCCCGGGCGTCGTCAAAGTAAAGGCCGTAATATTTCAGGTAGGAGGCGTCGTCGGCAGAAAAATCGGGCAGCAGGGGCGCGAGTTCGTCAAGCGGCCAGTGGTCGGGAGTTATATGCTCCGAGAGATTGAAATACAGGAACCGGTTCGGCTGCCCCGAGTGCGCCCAGGTGACGTCGGCAAGGTACCATTTTCCGCCGATCCGGACGGCGCTCCAGGCGTGATTTTCGGTCGTCTGTGAATTGTCGGCCAGCCCCGAGATCGTTATCACCGGGATGCCGACCTTTCCGCAGAGGTACTTGAAGGCCTCGGCGAAGCCCTCGCAGACGCAGCGCTTTTTTACAAGCGCCCCGTAAAGATTGTATTTGTCGGACGGGGTCGAATCGTAAACGACGTTGTTTATCAGCCAGGAAAAAATGATCTTTTCCGCCTCGAAATCGTCCGCGCCGTCGGGGATCTGCGATATCACGAGCGACGCGACCTTTTCGATCTCGGCTCGCATGGGAGCGATTCTTTCCTGGTCGTGGCTCGCCTCGACTGTAATCGAGGTTATGGCGTTCGTCGACCCGTTTCCGGTGTATCGGGATACGTTCCAGAAATACTCCGGATGGTCGAGCGTGAAGCGCTTGTAGACCGACTTGATTTTGTCAAAGGGGACCGGACGCGGAAGGACGGCGGTGGACTTGTCGTTCTTTACCATTTCGTCAAGGGCGTCGTAAGCCGTCAGTTCGTCCGCGTCGGTTACCGTCGTCCGCCAGTAGCGGTAATCGATCGGATTGCTTTTATCGATTATTACCGTTTCCGAGCCGTATCCGGGGACGAAGGCGTCGGTGAAGGGTTCGGGCGGCGCGGCGGTGACCGGAGGAGTTTCGGGTTCGGTCTGCGTCGGTTCGGGAGCCGCGGAGGATCCTTCGCCGGTCGGCGTCTCCGGGTCGTCCGACGTTGTGAGTACCGCGACCGTCGGCGTATCGGTGACGGCGTCCCCGGTTTCGAGAAGCTCGTCGAGCATGCTTTCAAGCGCCGTGCCTATCGACGGCAGAACCACGTCGTCGATAAAGGAGCAGGACGCGAGCATGAGTAAAACAAGGGCGAGACAGACGGCTGAAATGATTTTTTTCATCGTTTTCTCATATTGCGCTTTTTCGCGCCGGATTCTTCCTCCGGCTCGTAAAAGGTGAAAAGATCCGCCTTCAGGGCGCGGCGCCAGCCGGCGGCGGCAAAGGCAAGTATCAGTGAGAGGACCGCCAGCAATATCATTATCACAAGCGGGTTGAAGGGATACGCGTGTACGGCGTATTCGTAATACTCGGGTTCCAGCGCGGCGACCGCGCTCGACGCGAATTTTACGCGGTAGTAGGCGGAAAATCTGTTAATGACGTAATATGGAGTGACGAGAGGGAGCACGGGAAGCAGACAAAGGATATAATGCAGCCACCTTCCGGGGAACACGACGCGGAAGGCGTTTTTTATCCTGTTGGTCGCGTTTGCCGCGGGATCTCTGCCGAAAACCGAGAGCGCGGCGGCGGCGAGAAGAAACGACAGGACGCCGCAGACCGTCAGAAGGACGGCGTTTACCGCCCCGACGGGACGCAATTCTTTTGCCAGTGCGAGATCGACCTTCTGTGCGCCGCTTGCCGAAAGAGTCTTTTCCGACGACTCCCTCGCCGACGCGCAGATCCCGAACACCGACTGATATTCCCTGACAGTTTCGTCGTTGTAGAGGCGGAAGAAGGGAAGGGAACAGAAAAGGATCGCGAGAAGAAACAGTATGAGGGGCGAAAGGTCCGACAGGAGTACCGCGCCGCGCCGCAGCTTTTTTTTAGTTTCAGCGCGCATTTCTTCAGTTGTCGGTCGTGCCTTCCATAAAATAGGCGGCTTCCATGTCGGCGACGCAGAGGCCGAACGCGAGCGGGAACATTTCCAGGGCTTTCCCTACGGTGTTGTTGTCCTCGGTTCCCGAAAATCCCATGTGATATCTGATGGCGAAAGCCTCGTCGCGGGTCAATTTCATGAAGCCGGAAACGATGTAAACCGATTTTTCGCCGTGCCCGTAGGGGAGCGAATCGTCGATCGTATAATAGGGGACCGCCTCCCAGACTCCGTTGCGCCTAACGTTCCGGCTTTCGACCCGGTAGAAATTGACCTTGCAGAGGTCGTGAAGCAGGGCGGCTATAGCGATGCTTTCGTCCGAATAGTGAATGCCGTAGGTCTCCTTCATCCGGCGTCTGTTCATTATGTCCACCAGGGCGTCGTAGACGTTGAGACTGTGGCGGCAGAGCCCTCCCATCTCAGCTCCGTGATATCTCGTCGAAGCGGGA
>CACZSP010000022.1 GCA_902783905.1 uncultured Ruminococcus sp. | reverse complement strand
CCAGGGACGCGCGCCGCACTGTTCGACGCACTCGAAAAGAGCGTAGGCGTCGCGCCAGAAGCAGGGCTCGTTGCGGATTATGGCGATACCCTTCCCCTTCTGATGCTCGAAGGTCTCTTCGTCGAGACCGAGATGGAAGAAGCGCGGGCGGTCGAATATTTCGCTCACCTCGCGGATGACGTCGCGGCAGAAGTCGAGATGCTCGGGCAGTCCGGTGCGGTATCTCCACTCCTTCTGCCAGACGTTGTGACAGTTGGAAAAGTTGAGCTTCGGGATGGGTTCCATTCCCTTTTTTCTTATCTCGTCAAGCTTTTGGCGGAGAAAATCGATGCTCCAGGCGTCGGGCGCGGCTATTTCGGGATGCGAATTCAGTCTGACTCCGTCGCCGACGTCGATGACGAGCATATTGTATTTGCGCTCGGAAAGAAAATCGACGATCTTGTCGAAAATCTCTACGTCTATCCTGTTGCACGGATCCCATGGATCGGTCACCGACCAAGGCTGACGCGGAGTGAATTCATCATCCCACATGTGGTTGCTGATCTGAAGAAAATACGAAAAAATCATTGTACTGCCCTCCGGTTTTTTATTACCATCATTTTACCACCGCGGCGGACGATTGTCAATAGAAAAAACCGATTTACCGGTCCGCTCTTGACCTGAAAGAAAAAATGATATATAATATTCCCGAATTCAAACGCAAACAGGACTTTTGTTATGACAAACAGGAAAAACGCTTTTTCACGCGGACTGTTCCGTGCATTACTTCTCCTCCTTGCGCTTTCCGTTTTTTCGGGGTGCGCGGGACAGGGAAACGCAGACGGCACGTCTCTTCCGGCGGCTTCGGATACCGGTCCCGACGTAACGGAAACGGCGGCAGCCGGCGCGCCGGTACTGGTTGAAAACGGAAAATTCCTTTACTCCTACGTACGCGCGTCGGATATGAGCGACGAACTGGTCTCGTCGGTATCGGCGACCTACCGGAAACTAAAGGAAAAGACGGGGACCGACGTCGAGTATACCGACGATTTTCTGATGCCGGGTAAAACCGCGGACAGCGAAAAAAAGGAGATCCTTATCGGCGCCACCAACCGCCCGGAAAGCGCGGCGGTCCTTTCGCGTCTGCGCGCCCTCGACTGGTTCGTCGGCCGTGAAGGAGAAAAGATCGTCGTATGCGGCAAAACGGACGACGCGACCCGCAGGGCTCTTTCGTATTTTGATATGCTCTGCTCCGACCTTCAAAAAGGAGACCGGATAGTGCTGGAAGGGCTTGCCTCAGATCACCTCGAAACGGTGAATTATCTTCACGCACCGTTTGCCGTCGCGGGCAATCCGGCGAGCGATTACACCGTCGTCTGTTCCACTCCGGCTGCCGAGGATTCGCTGTCGGTCTCGACCTATCTCAATCAGATGCTTTCCGAATCGACCGGCGACCTGCTTGCGCTCAGACGGGGCGGAGGCGCCGCGGAGGGCGGCAAATCTATATTCATCGGCTCGGTAAACGACACGGCAAGGCAGATCACGGCGACGATCGGCGAGGAGACCGGCTGGAAAATCGAAGAAAAAGACGGAGACCTTTACTTATGCGGGCGCAATTCCTGGGCTCTGCGTGCGGCGGTAACGTCGCTTGTCAACGACTTCGTCAATAAAGACAGGGAGGTTCCTTCCGGTTATCGCGGAGAGGGAGATTCAATGGGTATTCAGATAGACACGAAAACGCCGGGCTCGACGCTGCGGCTTATGACCAACAACGTATGGAACTGCAATACCAACAGAGACGCATGGATCGCCATCGGTGAAAACTGCTCGGCGGAGGTGCGTTCGGTGGGATTCGCCAGAGTGTACACGGCTTATATGCCGGACGTTATCAACACCCAGGAGATGACGGCGCTTATGCTCAAAAACATCCTCAAAAACATGGAGGCGTTCGGCGTCAAATACGAATCTCTCGCGATCAACACGCCGGTCGACGACTTTACCGCCCTTATCTACAATCCGGAGACGGTGACACTCGAACAGAAGGGACATCACGTTTTCGATTACGGTTCCGACGCAAAATCCAAGGGCTACACCTGGGGCTATTTCAAACTCAACGCGACCGGAGAGCATTTCGTAACTCTCTCAACACACATGTGGTGGAAGAGCGAGTCGGCGCAGGAGGGCAGCAACGCCTGGAGAGAACAGCAGGCGGCCGAAATAGTAAAATGCACCGAACAGCTCGAGAAAAAATACGGCTGTCCGGTGTTCATTCAGGGTGATTTCAATACTCAGACGACGTCAAAGGCGTTCTCCGTTTTTATTGACGGCGGCTTTTCCAACTGTCAGAAGATCGCGACGGTGTCGACCGACGATCTGCGCGGGTATCATTCCTGCTCGCCTTCCGGCTTTTCAACCGAACTGTCCGCGGGAACCTACACCGCCAACGGAATCGATCACATGCTCGTCCGCAATCTCGGAAACGCCGAGGTACTGGCGTTCCATCATATAATCGTCGATTTTTACGCAAAGCTCTCGGATCATTATCCGGTCTATATCGACGTATCTCTCGGAGCTTCAGGAAATTGATACAGCTGGGGCTGTTTAAAAAGTCAACTTTTTAAACAGCCCCGAAAATTCGGCGGACGGGAATCCGCCGAATTTGCGCGAGAATTTCGGTTTT
>CACZSP010000021.1 GCA_902783905.1 uncultured Ruminococcus sp. | reverse complement strand
TATACAGGACCCTTGCCGCCCTCTGCGATCTGCTTTCGATCAAAGCCGATCTCGGACTGCGCATAAGAGAAAAATATCTTGCGGGCGACAGAGAGGCGCTCCGCGCGATCGCTGAAAAGGATATTCCCGAAACGATCTCCCGGCTCGACTTCTTCCTTTTGGTCTTCCGCGACCAGTGGTACTTCGAGAACAAGACGTTCGGATTCGCGAGCGAAGAGATCCGCCTCGGCGGACTGCGCGCGCGGCTGCAGTCGACGGCTGACAGACTCATCGCATACGCCGACGGACGCGCCGAAAAGATAGAAGAGCTGGAGCAGCCGAGACTGTTCGTCGACGGAAGAGCCGAGGACAGCACGAGGACGCCTTATATCTCGTACAACCACTGGGGCTACTGCGTCACCGCATGCCTGCTCTGACGGTATACTGCAAAAGGAGAGTATCATCATGAAGATAAGACACGACATTCACACCCACAGCCTTCTTTCAAGCTGCTGCTACGATCCCGAGGCGACGTTTGAAAACTACTTCCGCCGCGCAAAGGAACTCGGTCACACCGTATTCGGAATTTCGAATCACCTCTGGGACGAAAAGGTCCCGGGCGCCAGCCACTGGTATCAGCTTCAGATGATAAACTACGGTCTGGAGGGTGCGAGAAATTCGACGCCCGATATTCCGGGCATAAAATTCATGATCGGATCAGAGAGCGAATACTGCGGCATGACCGACACTCTCGGCATGCTTGCCGAAACCGCGGCGAGATTCGACTATATGCTCATCCCGCACACTCACATGCACATGAAGAATTTCGTCATAGCGGAGGATCCGGACGTCAAGGCAAAACGCGCCGAGCTCGCCGCCTCGCTTGCGAAAAACAATCCGGATCTTTCACCCGATATCTGCCGCAGGATGGCGAACTCCATTTCGTTCGGCGATATCGAGGCGATGATAAAGGAGAGAACGGTCGACGTCGTAAAATGCAATTCGGATTTCATGTACGAAAGCTTCATGAAGCTGATGAACAATACCGAATTCAAAAAACTCGTGAAAACCGTTCCGACGTCGGTGGCGCACTCCTTCCATCCGTGCGGCTTTAACCGCGAGATGACCGCGAAGATAATCCGCGCCGTCAGCGAAGAGCGCCTCGTCGAGTGCTTCGAGCTTGCTCGCGACATGGGAGTGTTCATCGAGATTAACACCGGCGCCTTCACGCACGCCGCGACCGATTACGAAGGAGAGGAACTGATAAGAGTCTTCCGTATCGCTCTCGGCTGCGGATGCAAATTCACCTTCGGCACCGACACGCATTCGCTTAAAGGATTGGACGACATACGCCGCGCCGACCGCATTTCCGAGCTGATCGGCATCGAAGAGGATGATCTGGCGCCTCACGTAAGAGGCTGAGCGTTTTATGAAAACCGCTTACAGATACGGGGGCGGGCTTCCGGCGCTCATCCATTCGCCGGCGGGGTTCGTCTTTACGGGAAAGCCGGAGACGGTCAGCGCCGCGTTCCGCGCCGATCTCGGAAACGTCCCCGACAGGCTTGTCCTGAAAGTGCGCGGGGAAGAGATCGCGATGCTCCCGTCGGACGGTTATTCCGTCGGGAAGACCGAATACGAGATATATTCCTGCGAAATACCGCAGTCGGCGCTGATACCCGGCCGTCTGACCTATTCGATCGGGACCGGGGACCGCTTTTCGGATTATTCGGTCGAGGTCGTCGACCGGGCGTCGCTGCCTGCGGAGCCCCCGCTGATCCTCACCGAGATCTACGCAAGGCCGAGAGGGCGCTCGATAGGACAGTATCTCGAATTTATGAATCCGTCCGACCGTCCGGTCGATCTTTACGATTACGAAGTCATAATATTCAGGTCAAAAGAACCGGAAGGGAAGCCGGCCTGCCGTCTTCCTCTTTCCGACGCGCCCGGAAAGGATATCCTCGCCCCCGGCGAAGTTGCAGCCGTCTGGGGAGTAAAGACGAAGAATTTCGGCAAGGACGGAAGAGACTGGACCTCCGCCGCCGATTTCTTCGACGATTTCAACGACGGGTACGGAAGGGAGGACTCTCCTCTTGCGTACGACGCCGGAAGGGTTATCCCGGTTAAACTGTTTACCGAGGATCCGCTTTCAGGAAAAAGGATCCCGCTGCCCGAAGCAGGCGAAATGCCGATCAAACTGGACGTGTCGCGCCTGTGTATCGTTCCGCGCGGACGCGACGCCGACGAAGAGATATATCACGCCGTATACAGCGAGATTTACGGCGAAATGGACACTCCGGTCTGGCATTCGTCCCACTGGAGAACCGATATCAGAAGACCCGATACCGGGATCGTTATCTCGCGTTTTGACGATCCGACGCCCGGATTTGCCCGGAGCGGGCAGATAAAGCACGACCCCGATTCGGCTGTTCCGGTGATAATACCGGTTTATCCCGACGGCGCGGTTTATATCGGAGACGGAGAGTTCAGCGTGCGCTTTGCCGCCGTCGGAGCCGGAGTTCCGGACGAAACGCTTGTCGCCTCGGTATCGGTAATCGGAAGCGACGGCAGCAGAGAAACGTTGGACGCCTCGCTGTGCGACGACGGTCTGTTTTATGCCGTGATCCCGCGGGAGTTTCTTGAAAGGCAGCGCGCTCTGACCTTCGTTCTTTCGGTATTCGACGGGACGAGAGAGGCTTCCTTCCCGGCCGACGGGCAGGATCCGTTCACCGTTCCGGTGCTCGACAACGCCGGCCCCAGGGTCTTGTCGATCCTTCCGACCGAAGGATACGCTTTCGACGGAAGAGGAAAGATCGTGATATCGGCGTCATATTACGACGTTTCGGGAGTGGATATTTCATCCTGCGAGCTTCGCGTCGACGGCAGAAACCGCACGAAGGAAGCCGAATGGACGGAAAAGGGAGTACGTCTCGAAACCGTCCTTCAGACAGGCGGGCACACTCTTTCGCTGACTCTTTACGATACGGTTTCGAACGTTTCGAAGACTGTCGTAAGTTTTTCGGTCTCCGATATGAAGGAACTGAACTTTTACGTCGGAGAGGTGCACGCTCACACGTCGCACTCCGACGGGACCGGACTTCCCGAGGACGCGGTGAAATACGCGCGCGACGTCGGAAAAGTCGATTTCTTCTCTGTAACCGAGCATTCGCATTATCTCAACCGGAAAAAATACGCGTCGCAGCTCGCGACAGCCAATAAATACGACGAGCCGGGGAAATTCGCCTGCCTGTACGGCTGGGAAATGACCTGGAACAACAAGACCGGCTACTGGGGACACATGAACGTCCTCGGTTCACGCGAGGTCGTGCGGAACATCGAAGAAAACGACATGCCGGCTCTCTATGCCTGGCTTGACGCTCACCCGGAAGCCGTGGCGATGTTCAATCATCCCGGCTACACCTGGGGTAATTTCGAGGAATTCGCCTATCATACCGACAAAACCGACAGGGCGGTCAGACTGTCCGAGATCAAGGGACCGGTACACGATTATCAGTATATGCATCTGCTCTCGCGGGGCTGGCACGCCTCTCCCGTTTCAAGCGAGGACAATCACGCCCCCAACTGGACGACGGCGACAAAAATGACCGGAGTCGTCCTTGCCCCGGCGCTGACGAGGGAAAACGTGCTGGACGCCTTCCGAAGCAACCGCACCTACACCTCGTCGGACAGATCGATGAGGATCTCCTACCGGGTCAACGGGGAGTGGCTCGGCTCGCATCTGTCCGATCCCGACGAGCTGAAATTCGATATTTCGATAACCACCGAAAACAAGCGCGGAATATCCCTCGTCGAGATCGTCGCCGAGGACGATATCGTAGTCGCTTCGAAAAACGCCGGAGCGTGCCGCGAAATTTGCTGGAAGCCGGTGCTCTCACCCGATTACGATTACTACTATCTGCGCGTGACGGGGCCCGGCCAGTACTGTGTGACCTCCCCCGTCTGGGTGGATAACAGGCGGGCTCCCGCGATAGCCGCGATGAAATGCTACCCGACGTCGGATGAAAAGGATTCGGTCTGCTGCACCGTCTCGGTCGAATGTCCGGAAGACGAGCCGCAGAAACGCGTCAGGGTCGCCTTCTTCCTGTCGCCCGCCGACGTACTGAAGCGTTACGAGACCGAGCCCTTCCGTGTAGTTTGGGGCGGCAGCATAGAACCGGGCGAAAGACTTAACGTCACGGCCATGCTTCCCGAAATTCCGGGAATGCGCCGTATAACTGCTGAAGTCAGCGCGATATCCGGGAAAAAGCGCCGCAGATCGACGGCATTCGTCCTGCACGCGCCGCTCTCGGTCACCGAGGTTCTTTTCGACAGCGAGCCGCTCGAAAAGGACGGCGAGACTTACGCCGATCCGTTCCCCTACGTGAATATTTACAATTCGTCGCCTCTCGACGTTTCCCTTGCCGGCGGGCGCATCGGCTTCTGGACCGATACCGGAAAACCTGCAAAACCCGAGCATACCTTCCCGACCGACGGTATAACCGTTCCGGCGAAAAGCTGCGTCGTCGTCTGGGACAGACGCGACCCCGGTCTCACCGTCGCCGATTTCAACGCCAGATACGGAACCGGGCTTGCCGAGGGAAGGGATATCTTCATTTCCTCCGTCAGGATCACCGACAGCGCCAAGGAGGGAAGAAGAATAGAGCTTTACGCCGAAGGGGATCTGATGAACCGCGTCAGCTGGCACTGCTGTTCCGATTTCGGCACCCCCGACGTTCCCGGCAAGGCTGCGGTCTTCGAGTACCGCCCGAACGCGACGCTTTCGTCGGAGTTTTGCGGATTTGCCGCTCCGCGTCCCGGACGGGTCGATCCCGGCCGCGTGCCTCCGGAAAAGAACGTCGTACCGTCAAAACGGGACGAAAAAAGACGCGCCAGAGAGACGCGCCGCGAGGACAGGGAAGCGCAGAGAAAGCAGAAAACGGTTCTGACCGCAAAGGAAGGCGCCGCGATCGCAGCCGCTGCGGCGGCCGTCGTGCTTACCGCCGCGCTTGTAAAAAAGAAAAAGAAATAAAAAACCTCTTCCCGGAAGCGCCGGCCCGGCGTTTTCGGGAAGTTTTTTCAAAATTTCTCCACGAATACGTAAGATTTTTCCCCGAATACGTGTAACTAATTTATGAAAGACGTCATTTCAGCGGAGCGACAATGAAAGAAGAACGGTTGATTATGCTCCTGCGGAGCGATCCGAACGAAGGAATGAAAAAGGTGATCGACGCTTATTCCGGGCTTGTTTTCTCGATAGTGCGCGGGAGACTGTCCGGGCTTTGCGGTTCGGCGGAGATCGAAGACTGCGCGGCGGAGGTTTTTATCAGATTCAATTCCGCACTGGACGGTCTGAGGACCGACGGATCGGTCCGGAACTACCTTGCGGTGATCGCAAGAAACACTTCGTCCAACTACCTGCGTTCGAAATCATCCGAAGCGGCGGTCGACGGCGAGGAGGCGCTTCTCGAGATACCGGACGGTACCGACGTATGCGAAGAGGCATACCGGAAGCAGCTTGTCGACGGCATTATGGAGGAGATCCGGAAAATGGGCCATCCGGATTCGGATATCGTTGTCAGAAAGTATTATTTCAATCACCGTTCCGCGGACATTGCCCGGGATCTCGGTCTGACGGTCGCAAACGTCGACGTGAGGTCTCACCGCGCGTTGAAGAAACTGCAGGAAAAATTCGGAGGAAAAGATGAAAATCAGTATTGAAAAGCTGTTCGATTCCGCGGACGCCGATTCCCTGAACGGACTTTGCGGCAGTATCCGGGAAGAGCGCGTCAGCGCCGGCGTAAAGAAAAGGATCGCTTCAAAGGTGTCCGGCGGGGACGAGCGCAGGATTTCGTGGACGCGTGTACTCGCGAGGGCTGCCGCCGCTGTTATCGCGCTTTCATTCGTTCTTACCGGTCTGATCTGGGGAATACCCGTTCTGAAGGAGAACGAAGAGACGGGAGTACGGGAACTGGTGCTCGCCAAGTCGCTCCTGACGGTAAAAGTCAGTGCGGACGAAAAAACCGATGAAGGATCGATGATCGTTATGACTCCCGGCGACGGAGTTAAAGTCATAAAGACCTATAACCCGTTAATGAGCAATTATTCCGGGCTGGGAACCATATTCGAATTTGAGTATCCGGGGGCGTCCATCGAGCTGAAGGCCGGAGGAGGCTCGTTCGTCGAGGTCAGACAGGGAAAGGTGGAGTATATCGGACGCGAAACCTCCGTCGAAGGCGGCGGAACGGTCATCTGGAATCCTTCGGAAGACGTAAATAATCTTAAGCCCGATCCGTCGTTCGACGAGACGATCATAGAGATCAGGATAAAGGAAGACGGACATCTTGTCGGCCTCGGGGCGATCCACGTCAGAAAACAGAGAAACTGGCTTGTTTCATCCACCGCGGAGCTTTTGAAAGCGGTTGATTTTCCGAAAGTCGACGGAGAGTATCAGGAAATCGGCGAGGAATACGTCGAAAACTTCTTTTCGATCGAGACCAATACTTCCTATCTTAATGAACTGTACGGAAAATTCAAAGAATGGCTGGACGGGATCGGGACTGACAAAGAAATGAATGCCGAGATCGGTCGGATACTGACCGCAAACGAACTGTCGTACGATCCCGAAAAAGGGACCGGATCGATCGTTGCGGACAATCCCGAAGTCTATGCCGCGCTCGCGGGCCTCGGGGAAGAAGCGATCCCGCAGATGATACGCTATCTCTGGGGCGAATACAAAAGATCGTGGAATAATGAAAAGGATGTGATGCTTTCGGAGAGCATTCTGAAGATCATATCCGGAAAATACGACTGCAGCAGGGATTACTCCGCGCTGGAAAAGGAGATCGGGTTTATCACCGGCCACGCCGACGTCCTGCAGAACCGCGCGGTGATTTATTATCTTTATATCACATCGGAATGAACGAGAACGCGTAACATATATCAGAAAAAAGCAGCCTTGCGGCTGCTTTTTTCCGTTCCAAGACAGTGTAAAGGAAGGTTTTATTACTTGATTTCGACGGTGGCTCCGGCTTCGGTGAGCTGAGCCTTGAGGGACTCGGCCTCGTCCTTGGAGACGCCTTCCTTGATGGCCTTCGGAGCGCTCTCGACGAGCTCCTTGGCTTCCTTCAGTCCGAGGCCGGTGATCTCTCTCACGACCTTGATGACCGGCAGCTTGTTAGCTCCGAAGCTGGCGAGAATGACGTCGAATTCGGTCTTCTCTTCAACGGCGGGAGCGGCGGCGGCACCGGCACCGGCGGCAGCGCCGGCGGTGATGTTGGCGGCGGATACACCGAACGCCTCTTCGGCGGCGGATACGAGCTCCGCGAGTTCGAGAATGGTCAGACCCTTGATCTCTTCAAGGATAGCGGTAATTTTTTCGTTAGCCATTTTAAATATTCCTCCTGATAATTGACGCACCTGCCGCGGGCTTTACGCCTCTGCCGGCGCTTCCGGGGCGTCTGCGGGTGTCTCGCCGGCCTTCGAGGCCTGATCGAGAACGTATACGAAATTGACGAGCGGCGAGCGGATGCAGACGAGAAGCTGCATAATGAGAGTTTCCTTGTTGGGGATCTTCGCAAGTCTTTCGACTCCTTCGGCGTCGATGACGCCGCCGTCGATGTAACCTGCAAGGATCTTGAAGGACTCGATCTTATCGGCGTACTCCTTGAGTATCTTGGCGGGGGCGACGGCGTCGCTTTCGCTGACCGCGATGGCGGTCATACCGGAAAGGTACTGCTTTATATCGCCGTAGCCGCAGTTGTCACAGGCTCTGCCGGTGAGGGAGTTCTTGATGACCTGATACGAAATGCCCGCTTCACGCATGGCTTTGCGCATTTTGGTATCGTCCTCGACCGTGATGCCCTGATAGTTGACAACAACGCCGGATACCGATTTTTTGATCTTATCGGTAAGTTCCGCGACAATCTGCTGCTTCTGCTCGAGAATTGTCTTGCTGGGCATGTTGTTCCTCCTTGGGTAAAATAAAAGATCCTTCTCCCGCACGCGTGCCGAAAGAAGAATACTCAAAAAAGGTCTTTTGTTTTCTTCTCCTCGGCAGGGTGGCTTTCGCTTTTACGGGAACCTGCTGTCTTTGGATAACGCGCAATATTATACATCATTTGCCGCCGCCTGTCAATGCTTTTTTGAAAAAAAGTAAAAAATCCGACGATCCGATCGAAAATCTTCGGCAAAGACGCCGGCGGAGCGGTCGTATTTGTCAATTTGCCGTTTTGTTCATATCGCGTTAACATTTTAGTATTAAAATATTATAGGCAATACCGCACAATTCGATGCACGGATCTTGCCGGTTCTTTCCGCGCCTGTTTTGGCGTCGAAATCAGGTTTCGTTCAAGGAACGAAACCCAAAAACCGCCTGTTTTCCTGCGATTTCTCAAGGGAAGCACCGCTTGATCCTTGTGCGCAGTACGGCGAGAGATTTCTTTGTCGGTTTTCACTGAGAAAACGCAGCAATATAAGAGATATTGCAAGTTTTCGACG
>CACZSP010000020.1 GCA_902783905.1 uncultured Ruminococcus sp. | reverse complement strand
TAGTCCGTAGGAGGCTGTTAAAAAACTCGCTTCGCGGTTTTTTAACGAGCCGTCGAGTAATTGCTCGCCGCGAGACCGCGACGTTTTTGCTCGTTTTTCAGCGAAAAATCGAACTGTAGAGATGCAAAAAACGTAATTCTCGCGCAAAATCGGCGGATTCCCGTCCGCCGATTTTGCGGGGGCGTTAAAAAAGCAGACTTTTTTAACGCTCCCGAGAGTGGCCGGTTGCGCCTTCGGAAACGTTTGGGGCACCCGTGCACCCGGTGCCACGAACGGACCTGTAAACGCTTTCGGTCATTTGCGGGAGGACCGTAAAGGTCCTCCCCTACGGGATAAAGCAAGCGGTTTCAAACAAGTTATAAATACCAATAACGACAAGCTTTCATCAACGCCAGCTGCACCCGGATGACCGCCGCGTCTTAGCCTTCTCCGCCGGGAGTTGGTGTCGCGCGTACGCGCCGCCGGATGAGGGGTTCCGTGACTGTAATTTCTGCCTTCTCCGGATGGAGAAGGTGGTTTTTCCAAGCCGGCAATTTGATTTCCATGCCGGCGGAAAAACCGGATGAGGACTAGCCGAACGATAAGATATCTGAATCGAAAGAGGCACCGGATAATCGATTTTGCTACGGTACCGTCGGAGGCTTCGCGCCAGACGTATCTGCTTCGAAAAAATATCGCGAGGCTACTAAAAAGTCAACCTTTTTAGCAGCCCCAAAACCTTTTATTTCGTTATCTTTCCGTCGGTCCAGACGGGATTGCAGATCGCGACGGGATAGCCGTGAGTCGCGTCGTAAACTTCGGCACGGTAAAACTTCCGCTCCTCCGTCACAAGGGCGACCGACTGACCGGGAGTTCCGTCGAAGCTTCCGGAAAAAGCGAGTCCTTTGTCGGTATACACTCTCAGTTCGTACGCCGTACCGGCTCTTACCGACGGCGGAAATACGTCGGGAACCCGCACAAGAAGCGTTTCCCCGGCGCCCCCGACCGTTTCGGAACCGGCGGGCAGTCCGCCGAGAGTCATCTGTATACCGTAATTTCCGACGGTGAAATCGCCGCTCCTCATAGTCCTGAAAAAGGCGTCTCCGCTTTTTTCCTTCGTGTAGAACGCCGCCACCGCCTTGTTGGATACGGCTCCGTGGGTGTCGGAACCTCCGCTCGCGTAAACGTGGATCCCGAGCCCGAGCAGCTCGGTCCACAGCCGGTAGTTTTTGAAGGAGGCGTGCGACGAAGGCGTCACGTAGATCGTTTCGAGGAATGTTCCGTCTCCGAAGCTGTAATCGGTCGGATCGTCCGACGAAAGCATCGTTTTCGGATGAGGATGCACCATGATCCCGCCGATCGATCTGACGAAAGCCGTCAGCTCGGCAAAGCGCTCCTTCGTGAATTTCGGGTATTTGAAGGATCCCGTCAGCTCGTCCCCGCGGAATTCGAATTCCGGGAAATTCGCAAGCACCAGTGCAAGCGAATACTTGTGCGGGAAAAGCATATTGTAGTGAACGCCCGACATTCCGTGTCTGCAGGAATTGAGATCGGTGATGCGCGTTCCCGGCTCCGTCCCGATAATGAATCTCTTTTCGTCCCACTCGGGAAGGAAGAAACCACGCATCTGCCGGTGATCGACGACGGCGCAGAAATCCACGCCGAGCGCGTCCATTGCCGCGGGGAAATCCTTCATCGGAGTCTTTCCGTCGCTCGTTCCTCCGCAGGCGGTGTGAACGTGCAAATCTCCCCAGCTGACCGTCTTTCCGGCGTATTGACTGTCAAGCGCAGAAAAATCGGCTTCTCCTGGATCGAGAACGGTATGCGGGTCGTCTGTCCCGCTTTTACCCGGCCTTAACCGAATAACCGACGGAGCCGACGTTCCCGCCGGCAGTTCCCTTTCCGTTTCCGACGCAAAGCCGCTGAATTCGCATCCGACGATATCGACTTCCCCTCCCTCTCCGGTCAGAAGAACCGCGGGACCGGGATTGTCTCTCGAATCCGAAAATACGCAGTCGTTTATTGTCAGACGGGACCCGGGGGACACGTAAACCGAGACCGGCGGACGCCCCTGCATCGAGGCGTCGGCAAAGGTGCAGCGGCTTACCGTCACGCTGACGGCTCTGTCCGCCGGGAGCGATCCGGTGCAGAATTCCCTGTCGCCGGAAAGCTCTCCGAAATAGGAATCGGTTATTTCGTATTCGGCGAGTTCTTCGTTCGCGGGACAGCCGGGCAGCTCCCGAGGCAGATCGGAAAAACCGAAAAGCTGGCAGGTCTTTTCGTAAACGAGTCCTTTTACCGTCAGTTTCGAAGGGCAGACGCGCATGAACATTCCGCCGTAATCCAGATCGTCGAAATCCGACAGCCGCTGATTGATCATTTCGATCCGGCGCCGTATACCGCCCTCGGCGGACGGGGAACCGAAGGCGAAAAGATTCTTCCCGCAGTGGCTCAGATGGATCATATTCCTGAAGGAGAGAAACGCCTCCCCTCCGCTGTTCCGTCCGTCGGTGAATCTCGCCTGCGCGCAGGAAAAACCGTCGACGAGAAGATAGGTCATTTCGTCTCCCGACAGCGTGCAGACTCCACGGTAAAATGACCCGGTGAGTACCGACTCGCCGTCTCCTCTTTCGGGATTAAGTCCGGGAGCCTCGCCACGGGGTGCCGGAAGATTCGGATCGATTCCCGCTTTGGTTCCGAGAAGAACGACCGGGCGCGAAAGATTCGTTCCGTCGATTTTGTGCTCTCCTTCCGAAAAAATCACGACAGGCGCGCAAAACGAGTCGTAAGGAAGTCCCGCGATTATTTCGTCCGGAATTTCGGTCGCCGCCGCGGCCGCCTCAGCGGGCGAGAAAAACAGATTGACTCCGGGCTCGGCGGCAAACTCCTCGCCGCGGAAAAGGATGCTTTCCGCCCCTTCCGCCGCGTCGGGCGGAAGAACGGCGTAATAGCCCTTCGGAAGTTTTTTCATCGATATATCCGCGACCCGCGTCAGGCGGGCGTTTTTTCCTTTCCTTCCGGCCCCTTACGCGAAAGCTTTCCGAACGCGCGGCAGATCGCCGATATGCCGCAGACGATCCCGTATGTGATAAGCGATACCAGTCCGTACCCGAGGGTTGCCGCTATCAGCGAGAAAACGAGAAGCATGCCTCTGTCGGCAAAGAAATTGGCGATGTCACGCAGGACGGGCAGTTCGTTTCCGTGCATGTAAAGCATGTAGTCGACCGTTTTGTCGCTGTATTTGTAGATGATGAAATTGGCGGGTATCACTATGACCGAGAAAGCCCAGATCACGTACATCGAATGAAGTATATCGCTCCAAGCCGGTTTGTGGTAACCGGTCGCAAGCAGAAGGACCGCCGTGAACACCATCCAGAAGTGATAGGAGAAGCTGAGTATCGCTCCCATCGAGAAAAACGGGTAGTGACGCAGGGCGTTGAGATAAACGAAATTCGCAAGCCCGGCAAACAGCGAAATATTGGTAATGAACGCGGTGGCGATACGGCGCCATCTTCCCTTTCCCCAGGCGGCGAAAGGAAGCAGCATCCAGAAAAGAGAGCAGGTGTAAAGCGGCAGATTCCCGGCGTAATTGTATCCGAGACCGGCGGCGCCGTCTCCGATGTTCTCCCACACCATCTCGAAGACCTCGAGGAAAACGAGCCAGCAGAAAAGGATCTTCATATACGTCTGAATCTTCTTTTCAGGCGTCTTACGCAAAAGCCACGCCAGCAGTCCGATGAGGATCAGCGAGACGGCGGTGATCGTCATATGCAGAGGCGAGAGCAGATCCCTGCCGTCGTATCCGTTTGCTTCGAAAACGTACTTGTAATCAAAAAAATGTTCAAACATCGGGTTGACCTCTTTTTTCTGATTTTTTTATTGGAATAACGGTCCGTCAGACGCTGCCGGGGGCTTCCCAGGGGATCGCCCGCCGGAGTTCCGCGTCGCTGAATTCGAACGGAAGATTGAAAAAGCGCGAGGTATCGATGCTGTCTTTGCCGCAGTATTTTTTCAGTATCAGCCGCACGAGCATTTCCACGTCCTCGACGTTGTGCGCGTGAAAACCGGGTCTGTAATACCAGTAGAGCTCGTTTTCGGCTCCGAGGAAACGGAACACCTCGGCGGCGGCTTTCGTGGTGATATACGATCCCACCGGGTTTCCCCACAGGTCTCCGGCGGCCTCCGAAACGAACAGCGTACGCGGCGCGATCATCGCTTTGAGATAATGGCAGTCGAAGGGCAGTTCGTTTTCGCGCTGCGTGTAATCCGCCATTCCGGGTCCGATCCAGAACGGGAAATTGCGGTGCAGATCCGCCAGCGTTTCGCTCCTTTTCGGTTCGTTGCCCGCGTATCTTCCCTCGAGATGCACGCGGTAGCATGCGCAGGCCCCGGCGCAGGTCTCGTTCGGATTGACTATCGCCGCGCGCGTATCGAGCGCGCCGGCCAGAGCCGCCGTTTTCCCTCCGCGGGAATGTCCGGAAAAAGCAATGCAGGAGGGATCGGTTTTTCCGATTATCTCAAGCGCGTCGACGACTCTCGAATATCCCCATGCCCAGGCGCCGAGCGCGCCGAAGGTGTAATCGGGATAGGTGCGGTAAAGCGCGCCCGCGGACGCTCTTTCCTCGTTTTTTATATCGTGGGCGAGCTCGGTCCTGTCGAAGAGCGCCCACGCGACCCCCTGCGACAGCGCGGCGTCTATCCAGTCGTTGCGCGTGACGTATCCGAAGCAGAGATCGCCGTCCACGATGACAGGGACCTGCTGCGGCTTTGCTCCCTGCGCTTCGGGCGGAAGGATCAGCTTGAGCCGGAAGGACACCGGATTCTCGCGGGTTCCCGTATGAATTTTGTAACTGTTTTCCCTGCCTCCGCGGTAAAGCGTTTCGACCTCGAGAAATTCGGGAGCCGGAGGCATCGTTCCGTACTGCAGTTCGATCGCCGTGCGGTAGATCTCCTCCCTTCTTTCCGCCCATTCGGACGGATCGGTCAGTCTTTTCCCGCTGTCCGACGTGAACGGATCGGGCAGCTCGCCCAGCAGTTCGTACCGTGTGATCTGCAGCATCCGCTCGTCGACGAGCGGCCGGTCGGTAAGCGACATGGCAAAAATCTCCTTTATGAAACCGATTCGATTATTCCTTTTATTCCTTTTTCGCGGAAGACGCCCTTGTAATAGCTCATTTCCTCAGAGATGATGGCGTCGATCATTTTCATTCCGAGCATTTCGACAGGCGCTCGGTCGTCGGTCAGCGGACGGGTGCCGGCGTCTTCGCTTTTTTTCAGCCGCGAGGACATCCTTGAAAAGAGAGACGAAAGCTCTCCGTCCGGGTTCTTTTCAAGATATTCCGAAAGCAGCTCGGCCGGATCGGCTTCTGCCGACGCGAACAGTTCCCTCCCCGACCAGTTCTGAACGTCGATCTCCGACGCGTACGGAAAAACCGACAAAATCGTGTCGGTCAGGTGCTGATTTATGGCTCCGTCCCCGTCCGAATGCATATTCATATTGACGACCATGATACCGCC
>CACZSP010000019.1 GCA_902783905.1 uncultured Ruminococcus sp. | reverse complement strand
CAGATTCGTCGGCGAGAACCGGGTCGAGTACTCGCTCAAATACGGAAACGTTTCGACTGCAAGCATCGGCGCGATACAGCGCGCCCTTCTGAGATTCGAAGACGAGGGCGGAGCTGATCTTTTCGGAGAACCCTCGCTCGACATAAACGACTGGATCCGGACCGATAAAGACGGGCGGGGATATATGAATATCCTTTCATCCCGCAAACTGATCACCGGTCCGACGGTATACGCCACCTTCCTGCTCTGGATGCTCTCCGAGCTTTTCGAAAAGATGCCCGAGGCGGGAGATCCCGAAAAGCCGAAGATCGTGTTCTTCTTCGACGAGGCGCACCTGCTCTTTACCGACGCTCCGAAAGCGCTTGTCGCGAAGATCGTACAGATAGTAAAACTGATCCGTTCCAAAGGGATCGGCGTGTATTTCGTCACGCAGTCGCCTTCCGATATACCGGACGAGGTGCTCGCGCAGCTTTCGAACCGTGTCCAGCACGGGCTTCGCGCCTACACTCCGGCGGAGCAGAAGGCGCTTCGCGCCGCTGCGTCCTCCTTCAGGGAAAACCCGGAGTTCAACACCGAAAAGGCGCTCGCGGAGCTCGGGACGGGCGAGGCGATCGTCAGTTTCCTCGATTCGAAAGGAGTCCCGGGGATCGCAGAAAAAGCGAAGATCCTTCCTCCTCAGAGCCTGATCGGCCCCGCTCCCGAAGAGATCCTTAAAAACGCCGTCTCGTCCGATCCTATCGAAGAAAAATACAGAGAGCCGGACGATCCCGAATCGGCCTACGAGATAATCACCGCCGCCAGGGAAAAACTGGCAGAGGAAAAGGAAGCCGCCGCGGCCGCCGCCAAAGAGGAAAAAGAGAAGGCGGCAAAGGAAAAGCAGGAAAAGAAGAAAAAATCCGAGGTTTCGAAAGCCGCCGGCAGGGCCGCGTCCAGTGCCGCAAGCTCGGTGGCGCGCTCGGTCAGCACCTCGCTGGTCAAAAAGATCGGCGGAAAAACCACAAGTATTGCCGGTAAAGCGGCGTCAAGCGCCCTGTCCAGCGTACTCCGCTCGGGCGCGAACGCCATAATCCGAGGGATTTTCGGTATCAAAAAATGAGCGGACGCATCGATACTCCGCTTCGCGAGGAAGACTGGCGGGAGCCCGCCTGCCTTCTCCGGACGTGCGGAACCGGGGAAAGGATCCCCCTCGGAAGGATAATTGAAAAGCTGGATCTGCTTCTGGGAAGAGAAGACGCGGCGGGAGCCGAGAGACATCTTCTCTACTGGGAGCGGGAGGCGCAGGCTGCTGGCGATCTGCCCGGCAGGTCTGCCGTCTGCGGAGAACTGGCGGGGTTTTACCGGAAGTCGGGAGAAACCGAAAAAGCAAAGCTCTTCGCGGGAAAGGCGGTCTCACTTCTTGAAGAAGCGGGTCTTGACGGCACCGTCCAGTGGGCTACCGCCTGCTTAAACGCCGGAACCGTCTTCTGCGCCGCCGGGGAGTACGGGACCTCGGTCGCCTTTTACGAAAAAGCTTTGCCGGCGTATTCCGGACTACCGGAAAACGATCCGCGCAAAGCCGGACTGTTCAACAACGCAGCCCTTCCCCTCTGCGCCCTGCGCCGTTTTGACGAAGCCGAAAAAATGCTCCTCGAAGCTTTGAAGATCGCGTCGACGGTCGGCAAAAAAGACGAGGAGGCGATAACCTGCCTCAATCTTTGCGATCTGCTCGTCTCACGGGACGGCGTGGAGGGATCGGCGGAGGAGGTATCCCCCCTCCTCGACCGGGCCGAAAAAGCCCTGTCCTCCCCCGCTCTTCCGGAAAACGGAGACATGGCTTTCGTATTTGAAAAATGCGCTCCCGTCCTCGACCGCTTCGGCAGATTTGCCGCAGCCGGGGAGCTTTCGTCCCGCGCCGCGGCAATCCGCGAAATGCTGAAAAGATGAAAGGCCTTGATATTTCCCGGTCATATTATTTCGAGTACGGAGAACCGATGCTCGAGCGGGAGTTCCCGGAGATCATTCCGGTGATCGCCGCCGGGCTCTGCGGGTCGGGCTCGGAATGCTTCGGATACGACGACGTTATCAGCACCGATCACGATTTCGATCCCGGATTCTGCATCTTTATCCCGGGAGAGGAAGTGATCGACCGGCGCACCGCCTTCCTGCTCGAGCGCGCGTACGCGTCGCTGCCGCGGGAATACATGGGCTTCCGCAGGCCTCCTCTCGACCCCGCGGGAGGCAGCCGCCGGGGAGTGATAAGATATTCCGATTTCTTCCTTCAAAGGACAGGCGATCCCGACGGGCGCCTTTCGGTGAGCGGTTTTCTTCGCGTTCCCGATCATTATCTTGCCGAAGCGGTAAACGGAGAGATTTTCCGCGACGACTGCGGAGTTTTTTCGGATATCCGCGCGCGTCTTGCCGACTGTCCCCGGGACGCTCGCCTCAAAAAACTTGCCGGCGCTCTCTTTACGATGGGGCAGGCGGGGCAGTACAACTACCCGCGCTGCCTTGCCCGCGGCGAGTACGCCGCGGCGCGGCTTTCGCTCTTCAGATTTGCCGAGGGCGCGATACACGCCGCCTTTCTTGTCAGCCGCAGATATATGCCCTACTATAAATGGGCGCCGCGCGCCCTGAGGGAACTGGATTTTGCCGAAGGATTTTCGGGAGCGATCGAGACGCTGCTCACGTCCGGCTGCCCGGCGGGGAGCGAAAACAATACGGATCTGATCGAATCGGTCTGCCGGACGGTTATCGACCGCGCCGCCGCCGCCGGAGACTGCGATCCCGTTCCCGACGGAGGAGCCGAACGCGCCGCATATTCGGTCAACGACCGCATATCCGACCCGAATATACGCAATACGAGCGTGGCTTTTACCGAATGAAAAATTAAAAATTTTTCACAACACATTT
>CACZSP010000018.1 GCA_902783905.1 uncultured Ruminococcus sp. | reverse complement strand
TGTACTCCCGTATAGCAAACCCGACTCTTGACTGCGTCGAAAAGAAGATCGCCGTCCTCGAGGGAGGGACCGGCGCCATGCTCTGCTCGTCGGGAATGGCGGCGATAGCGCTTGCCGTCCTGAACGTCACGTCGGCCGGGCAGAATATCATAGCGATGAATTCCCTTTACGGAGGTTCGGTCAACCTTCTCGGCGTCACCTTCCGCCGCCTCGGGATCGAGACGCGGTTTGTCAGCCAGTCGATGTCGGACGGGGAGATCGAGAAACTGATCGACGGAAACACCCGTCTCATCCTCGGAGAATCGGTCTCCAATCCCGCTCTCGACGTGCTGGATTTCGAAAGATTTTCACGAATAGCCCACAGCCACGGCATTCCGCTCTACGTCGACAACACCTTCCCGACTCCGGTAAACTGCCGTCCCTTCGAACTCGGAGCCGATATAATCATCCACTCCACCACGAAATACATGGACGGACACGCGGCGACAGTCGGGGGCTGCGTTGTCGACGGAGGCCTGTTCGACTGGGAGAACGGGAAGTTTCCGGAGCTCTGCGAGCCGGACGAGACCTATCACGGAGTGAGATACTGCGCCGATTTCGGAAAGGACGTCGCCTTCATAACCAAGGCGCGCGTCCAGCTGATGAGAGACTTCGGGGTTCCGATGGCTCCGGCGGCGGCGTTCCTTCTGAATCTCGGACTTGAAACGCTGCATCTGCGTGTACCGAGACACTGCGAGAACGCGCAGAAGGTTGCCGAGTGGATGGAAAAGAATCCGAAGATCGAGTCGGTCAGTTATCCCGGACTCGCGTCGGATCCGCGGCACGCGCTCGCCGAAAAGTATATGCCCTCCGGGACCTGCGGAGTTATTTCGATCGTTCTGAAGGGCGGCAGGGACGGCGCCGCGAGATTCATGGATTCGCTGCGTCTCGCCGCCATGTGCGTGCACGTCGCCGACGCCCGCACCTGCGTCCTCAACCCTGCCGGAACGACCCACCGCCAGCTTACCGACGAACAGCTGAAGGACGCCGGCATCCCCGCCGGACTCGTAAGGGTTTCCGTCGGGATCGAAAACGTCAACGATATCATAGCCGACCTTGCCCAGGCGCTGGACAAGGTCTGAGAGACCGAATATGCCTATCAAGATACCCAATCTTCTGCCCGCGACCCAGATCCTTCTCGACGAAAACATCTTCGTCATGACCGAGACGCGGGCGATAACCCAGGATATACGTCCTTTGCATATCCTGATGCTCAACCTGATGCCGACGAAGGTCGCCACCGAGACCCAGATAGCCCGCCTGATCGGCAACACGCCGCTTCAGGTCGAGCTGGAACTGCTCCAGACGGCGTCGCACGTTTCGCACCACACCTCCGCCGATCACATGCTTTCATTCTACAAGACTTTCGGCGACGTGAAGGCGCGCAGGTTCGACGGAATGATAATCACCGGAGCTCCGGTCGAGCTGCTTCCTTTCGAGGAGGTCGAATACTGGGACGAGCTCTGCGAAATAATGGAATGGTCGAAGACCCACGTCACCAGCTGCTTCCATATCTGCTGGGGGGCGCAGGCGGGACTTTACTACCATTTCGGAATACCGAAGACCAAGCTGAAGGAAAAGCTTTTCGGGGTCTTCGAGCATAAAGTGGATCACAAAGGATCCATCCTTTTCCGCGGGTTCGACGACCGCTTCTGGGTCCCTCATTCGAGATATACGACGGTAAGCCGGGAGCTGATCGAGGCGGAGCCGCGGCTCAAGATCCTTTCCTCCTCCGAAAGGGCGGGCGTGTTCGTCTGTTCTACCGACAAAGGCCGGCAGATCTTCGTCACCGGTCATTCGGAATACGACCAGTACACTCTCGACGCCGAATACAGACGCGACGCGTCGAAGGGACTCGATACCGCGATCCCCGAGAACTACTATCCCGGAGACGACCCGTCGCGCGAGCCGGTGGTCAGGTGGCGCAGCTGCGCGAACCTGCTCTATTCGAACTGGCTCAACTACTTCGTCTATCAGACGACCCCCTACGATATAGAGCAGATAAAATGATCCGTGTAACCTACGCGGGTTCCGCAAAAGAACCCGAACAGCCGGCTTTTGTCAATACCGGGAAAAAAGCGAAGGAACGCCTTTCTTCGGGCGGCACCATCGTGATGCTCGCCGTCGCCATGATCGTCTGCGCGGCGTCGGTAATGACGGGAGAGGTAATCTTCTGGATCGTCACCGAGTTTGCCGGGCTTTACGATATTCCGGACAGGTTCTACCTGCTTTCCGAACTCGGCGCCGGAGCCGCCGGAGTGATCCTTTCTCTCCCGCTCATGCGCGGGTACGCCTTTCTTGCCGCGTCGGCAGCGAAGGGGAATATCGATCCCTCCGACTTTTTCGGCGCTTTCGCGTCGCCGGGAAGGTTTTTCGGATCCTGCGCCGTCTCGCTCCTTGTCGTGCTGTCGGTATCGCTTCCGGCGGTCGCCGGAGGAGCCGTTTCCTGCTTTATGCCGGAAGGATATTTCTGGATCCCGCTCGTCCTGGGCGCGCTGCTGACGCCTCTCTGGCTTTTTCTGACGCTGCGGGTCAGGATCGCGTCGTATTTTGCCGCGGTCTCTCCGGATGCGCCGCTCCGGCTTGCCTTCGGCAGGGCGCGGAAGCTTTCCCGCGAAGAGAAAAAAGCCTTCCGCCGTCTTGACGTCCGGTTTTTCCTCACGCTTCCTCTGTCTGCTTTATCACTCTTTATCTGGTCCGTTGTTTATCACGGACACTTCTACGCAGTTTCCGGACTTATCCTCGCGGATGAGATAAACCGCTCCGGAGACCGAAAGGATGACTCGGTATGAACAAAAGATTTTACATCACCACGGCGATCGCATACGCCTCCGCCAAGCCTCACATCGGGAACACCTACGAGGCGATAATGACCGACGCCGTCGCCCGCTACAAAAGAGCCCGCGGGTACGACGTCTATTTCTGCACCGGGACCGACGAGCACGGTCAGAAGATCCAGAACTACGCCGAACGCGCCGGAGTCGAGCCGCAGAAGTACGTGGACGGGGTATCGGACGTCATCAAAGGCATATGGAAAAAGATGAACGTTTCATACGACCGTTTCATCCGTACTACGGAAGACGTTCACGTGCGGACGGTACAGAAGATCTTCGAAAGATTCATCCGTCAGGGCGACATATACAAGGGATTTTACGAGGGATGGTACTGCCAGCCATGCGAGTCCTTCTTCACCGACACGCAGGTCGTCGACGGGAAATGCCCCGACTGCGGCGCTCCCGTAAAGCGGGCGAAGGAGGAGGCGTACTTCTTCAATATGCAGAAATACGCGCCGCGGCTTATCGACTATATTAACACCCATCCGGGATTCATCGATCCCGAGCCGCGGAAGAACGAGATGCTCAACAACTTCCTTCTTCCGGGACTGCAGGACCTTTGCGTATCCCGCACCTCATTCTCCTGGGGCATCCCGGTGACGAGCGACCCGAAGCACGTGGTATACGTCTGGCTTGACGCGCTGACCAACTATATAACGGCGATCGGATACGATCCCGACGCAGACTGGGAGGGGCAGAGCGCGGAGTTCAGGGAACGCTGGGAGACCGTCGTTCACATAATCGGGAAGGACATCCTGCGCTTCCATACCATATACTGGCCGATATTCCTGATGGCGCTGGGGCTTCCGCTCCCGACAAAGGTATTCGGTCACCCCTGGTTCAATTTCGGCACCGACAAGATGTCGAAATCCAAGGGCAACGTCATCTACGCCGACAAGCTGGCGGAGTACGTGACGCCGGATGGCGTCCGCT